>JBIIJW010000033.1:0-10287 GCA_044233525.1 Ilumatobacteraceae bacterium
ACCTGAAAGCCGTAATCACACTGCCGCGTCCACTGTTGTTCGATCATTTGAGATTCGAGCAGTCACTCCTTTTGCTCCAACCATCACATCGGTTGACCCCGGTGATACCACCGTCACCGTTGCATTTACAGCAGGTCTACATGGTGGAGCATCCATCACCACCTACCGCTACTCCGTGAACGATGGTGCGCAGTGGACTGAACTTCCGAACGGCACCACGACAAGCCCGCTCATCATCGGCAACCTGCCAAACAATGTGGAAGCAAAAGTGCGCATCATGGCCGTTAACCGAGTGGGTGCCGGCGCACAGTCAAACATGAGAGCAGCAACTCCGGTGGCAAAGCGAGCTCCAATTTGGGAAGCACAACGAAAAGTGGAGACAGAAACACAGTCTTCAACAGACACCGCTGTCGCATCTATGGCAAATCAATTGCCACCCCGCCCCGCAGTTGTTCGCACCCTCGGTATTCAAGGGGGTCGCAGAACACAGGTGGTTGCAACTCGTGCTGCACGCGATGTAAACATTCCTGTCACCCACGCCATTATCTCTGTTCGCTTAAAGAACGGAAGATTATTGACCCGCATTCAAGTTCGAGTAGACCCCAGCAATCCCACCACCACCATTACGGTGCCGTACCAGTCGTCACGTGTCACCATCTCCGTCCAGTTCGCCAACCACATCGGACTGTCTCCTGGTGGCTCCTCTGGAACAAACATTTCCGAAGGAAACACATTGGAGTGGACAACCGTTGAAGGGTCGGCATCGATTGTTGGGTCCGAGGTTCCTGGGCAGGTCATGTTTGCCCCTGGTTCATCGCAACTCACCTACACAGCCCAGCAAGCTCTGAAGAAGATGGCCACCACCATTCAAAAGCGTGGCGGCCTCGTGTATGTCACAGGATTTGCTCAAGTTGGCGAACGCAGAAGCGCATGGACCCTTGAGCCACTTGCGCGCGCACGAGCCGAGGCTGTCTCCAAGTACTTGTCCCGCCTCGGCGTACGCCAATGGATCACCTTCAATGGAACCACCACGAAGGCAACTAATGGCTGGAAAACCGTGAACGACCGCCGAGTTGTCGTATCAACGGTGTACCCAACAGAATCTTCGTCTAGCGTCTCATCCTGATTGAAAGACTGACTACCCTCATGCACTTCGCCATTCCAACCCACCGCACAATCGGCCGCCTACTCCTCACGCTGTCCCTCCTTGCTCTTGTGCAGGTTGGCTCTCCAACAGCATCGGCCTCTGAAGCTGGCCCCAACGGCGCGAACATTGCATTTGATTTCACGTGGGATGACATGGCCGCACCCGCTGGACACGCAGCTTCATTTCTAGAAGTCGATGGAACGAGTGCAAACAACTGTTCCGGTGGTGCGCTCACCGCAACAACACGAACCTGCAACTTTGTCTTCGATTACCGAATCAATGGAGCGCTTCAGAAGTCAACTACTCATGCAGCACGTTGGATTCGCTGGGCAAACGTCACGTCGTACGCTGGCGGTAAACCGGTGGGAAATACTGGTTGTAGCTCCCCCACGAGCCAGTCAGGCGATCTTCCAAAAGCACCACTCAGTCTCTTTGACTGTTTCAATGCGAGCAGTTTTGGCCAAGTCTTTAGACCAGCCACTACTGGAGCGCTCACGCAATTCCGAATGTCTATGTCGTGTTTAACTCCAAGCGGAGCCCCAACGTACGAGCTCTACGCGCTTTTGTACGAGATGTCAGCAGACGGCAGCACAATTGCTGGAAGCGCGCCGCTTGGAACAAACCTTGTCAATCTTTCAAACTGTCCCACCTCGACAACATGGAGCGGCAAGACTTTCAACGCAAACAATTTTGCGCGCATTCCAATGACGTTCGGATCAGCACAAGTCACCGTTGGAAAGTTCTACGGCGTTTATCTCACTGGAGCTGGTGTTCCAGGCTCTTTGCCGCCTGGTGCCGCAGCAGCGATGGCCGCAGCAAAGAACGCGAGTACAACAACTACAACAACCACCACAACCACCACTCTTGCGCCTACCACCACAACGCCGTGGAGTTCATTCCGCGGCAATGCCCAGCCAGTCCCTGGTGGCGCAGCAACATCTGCATTCACTACCACGAACGTTGCGCCAACTCACGTTGCAATGTCGGCGCTTCGCTTAATCACCCCTGCTCAAGCACGCACATTCTTCATTAATCCACTGACGCCGAAGGTGTGTCTTGGATCTGGAACAAACTTGGCGTTTGTAGGAAAGGGCCGATGCACGGTTCAAATCCTTCGACGCAGCAATGGAAAACTCATTACAACGAGGACAACACGTGTCATTGAAGGAAGCGTAGAGCCAAGCGACATTGTTGTCGCGATTCAGCCACCCACTGTTGTGTATTTCGACGGCGGTACTGCTCGAGTGAAGGCGTCTTCCAGAACCGCAATCAACGCACTTGCCACTACCGCGCGTACCGCTAATTCAGTCATCGTCACTGGACATTCCGGGAACATGGGGGGCGAAAGTTCTGATCTTGTGGTGCTGTCTCAGAAGCGCGCAAATGCGGTGCGATCGTTGTTGCGCGGACGTGGCGTTAACCAAACGGTGGCTATCTGGAGCTTTGGAGCAACAAGCCCGGTAACTAACTCAAAGTCGAATGCAAAGCAGGACTTGAACCGCCGCGCTGAGATTTATCTCATTCCTTAAACGGCCTGACGACACTTTTCAAAAATCATCACACCATCGACGATTGGTGAGTCACGGAACATTTTCTTGTCCCGCTTGTAATTTTGCGGATTAATCCATGGCTCCCTGTCGCCCTGTTTAGGGAACTGATGCATCACTCGCTCCATATAGCCAGCCGAGAAGTTGTCGATCCACGGACGCTCGGGCATTCCGGCATCCGACTCGCGCAAACGCGGAGTGCACACATCTGTGCCAGTCTTGTCCATGTGATTCAACAGTCGACACACGTACTCGCAGGTGAGATCTGCGCGCAACGTCCACGATGCATTGATGTACCCGAAGCTTGATGCCAAGTTGGGAACTCCAGAATATGCACAACCTTTATAAGACCATGTCTTCGAAAAATCGACGTGCTCACCATCAACAACAAAAGACATCTCACCAAGAGTCACTAAGTTCAACCCAGTTGCCGTGACAATAATGTCTGCATCAATGTGTCCACCCGACTGCAGTTGAATTCCAGTCTCATCAATTCGCTTGATGTGATCGGTAATAACTGACGCCTTGCCCGACTTGATTGACTCAAACAAGTCTCCATTCGGCACCAAACACAAGCGCTGATCCCACGGGTTGTAGCTGGGCGTGAAGTGGGTGTCGACGTCGTACTCATCACCCAAGGCTTCTCGCACACCTTTCAGCAATGCATCCTTCACCTGCTCGGGCTTTGTGCGCGTGCGCTTGTACACGAACTGCTGCAATGTGGTGTTCTTCCAGCGTGTGAGTGAATACGCCATCTTCTCTGGCAGGAACTTGCGAAGCGCCAACGACAAAGAATCTTTATCTGGTCGAGCAACAACGTACGTCGGCGACCTTTGCAACATAGTGACATGACTCGCGTGGTTGGCCATTGCAGGAACCAGGGTCATCGCCGTCGCTCCCGAGCCAATGACAACCACTCGCTGGCCTGCGAAGTCGAAGTTGTGCGGCCACTTCTGTGGGTGAACAACTGTTCCACGGAAGCTTTCAATGCCAGGGAATTCTGGCGTGTACCCCTCTTTATATGAGTAGTACCCAGAACACATATAGAGATAACTGCAGGAATATGTGTGTGCGGCATTGGTTCGTGAATCTGTGGCCGTCAACGTCCAGGTTGCAGTTTCTGTTGACCACTCTGCAGTCGTCACAAGAGTGTTGAAGCGAATCTTTTCCCGCAGTGAGTACTGATCGACTGTTTCATTGAGGTACGACAAAATTAACGGGCCATCAGCAATGGACTTCTCTGCCGTCCATGGTTTAAAGCTGTAGCCCAAGGTATGCATATCGCTATCGGATCGAACGCCGGGATAACGGAAGAGATCCCACGTGCCGCCCAGTGCTTCGCGACCTTCGAGAATGACGAAAGATTTGTTTGGACAATCCCGCTGTAAGAAGTAGCCGGCACCGATACCAGAGATGCCAGCACCGACAACGACAACGTCGAAATGTTCCATAAACGAAGATTACGCCAGGTCGGTGACGGCGCCAGCAAATTGTGCTTGGTAGAGACGATAGTAAGCGCCCTTTGCAGCCAAGAGTTCCTCATGGGAACCCTGCTCGACAATTCGTCCAGCTTCCATCACCAAAATGACGTGAGCATCTCGAATGGTGGACAATCGGTGCGCAATCACAAAACAAGTTCGACGGCTACGTAGCGCCACCATTGCTTTTTGAATCAACACTTCAGTGCGAGTGTCGACCGAACTCGTTGCTTCATCCAAGATCAGAATGCTGGGGTCGGCCAAGAATGCGCGCGCAATGGTGAGCAATTGCTTCTCACCTGCGCTGACAGCACCACCCTCGTTGTCCAAAATAGTGTCATAGCCTTTGGGAAGTGAATGGACAAAGCGGTCCACATAGGCAGCCTTTGCCGCCGCCCTCACCTGCTCTTCCGTTGCGGAGGGATTCCCGTATGCGATGTTGTCGCGAATGGTGCCACCAAATAGCCAGGTGTCTTGCAACACCATGCCAATATTTTGGCGAAGTTCACGACGCGGCATCGATGCAATATCAATCCCATCAAGGGTGATGCGACCTGATTGCAGGTCATAGAAGCGCATCACCAAGTTCACCAGCGTTGTCTTACCGGCCCCAGTTGGCCCAACAATGGCCACAGTTGTTCCTGGTTCTGCAACCAAACTCAATTTCTCAATGAGTGGCTGATCTGGCGAGTACGAGAAGGTGACATCTTCAAATGCAACGCGGCCCTGCACTGCAGGCAGCGCAACAGATGCTGGCTCAACACTTTCCTCTACCGCATCAAGCAAATCAAACACTCGCTCCGCCGAGGCAACACCAGACTGCAAGACGTTCATCATGGATGCGGTCTGTGTGAGTGGTTGTGTGAATTGACGCGAGTATTGAATGAACGCTTGAACATCTCCGAGACCCATAGAGCCAGATGCGACTCGCAGTCCACCAACTAGTGCAATCAGCACATAGTTGATGTTGCCAACGAACATCATGGCGGGCTGAATGGATCCCGACATGAATTGAGCGCCAAACCCTGCTTCAAAGAGCTTTTCATTTGTGACAGCAAAGCGATCTTCAACTTCTGCCTGCTTCCCAAACGTTTTCACAATGGCGTGACCAGTAAAGGTCTCCTCAATGAGTCCGTTCAATGCGCCCGTATGAGTCCATTGGGCAATGAATCGCTTTTTAGAGCGATTAGCAATCTGCTTCATGGACAGCACAGACAAAGGAACGGTGATGATTGCAATAAGCGCCAACAATGGCGACACCCACACCATCATGATGAGCACGCCAACAATCGTGAGCAAAGACGTAATTAATTGGCTCAGCGACTGCTGCAGACTCTGGGAGATGTTGTCGATGTCGTTCGTGACACGGCTGAGTAGGTCTCCACGCGAGTTTTGATCAATGTAGGACAATGGCAAACGATGAATCTTTGCCTCGATACTGGAGCGCAGCACATACATGGTTCTCTGCACAACACCTGCCAGCAAGTAGGTCTGCCCGTACGCCAACAGAAATGACAACGCATAGATAACAACTGCCCACCAGAGAGTTCGGTGGAGAGCCGCAAAATCAACACCCTCTTGTCCACTTCTGCCCGTGAGGCCATTGAACAAGATGTCAGTGGCATGACCCAGAACGCGAGGCCCCGACACCACCAATGCAACGCTGACAAAAGCGAGCAACATAATGAACGAGACGAGGTACTTCTCGCCCGCCATCAAACCAAGAAGCCGGCGCGCAGTACCAGAGAAGTTTTCAGATTTTTCTACAGGCATTCCGACAACGTGCATACGGCTATTGCGTAACTCGGACCCTGGCATGTGTTGTTGCTTCTTTTTGTCGCTCATACGGATTCCTCTTGTGAGGTTGCCTGTGAGGAGACAATTTCTTGATACGTCGCACATGACGCCAAGAGGTTGTGATGGGTACCAAATCCAACGCATTCACCATCTTCGAGAACCAAGATCTTGTCTGCTTCTTGAATGGTTGAAATTCGCTGGGCCACAACGACAACAACGGCATCACGCACGTGTGGTTCTAATGCTGCGCGGAGGCGGGCATCGGTCGCGAGATCGAGCGCCGAGAACGAATCGTCAAACAAATAAATCTCAGGCTTGCGAATGAGCGCCCGCGCAATAGCTAGACGTTGGCGTTGCCCACCCGACACATTCGTTCCGCCTTGTGCGATGGTGGCCTCGAGCCCACCGGGCATTGCGCGGACAAAATCTTCAGCTTGAGCAATTCGCAACGCTGCCCACATTTCTTCATCAGTGGCATCTTCTTTTCCGTAACGCAGGTTGCTCGCAACGGTGCCGGAAAATAAATACGGCTTCTGTGGGACCATTCCGACCCGCGACCACAATGCTTCAGGAGCGAGGTCACGCACATCAACGCCATCAAGCCTGACCACTCCTTCGGTGGCATCGAACATGCGTGCGACGAGATTGACAAACGTTGTCTTGCCAGAACCAGTACTTCCTACAACGGCGAGAGTTTCGCCAGCGTCGACCGTGAGCGAGATGTCGTGCAGTACCGGCAGTTCAGCGCCCGGATATTTGAATCCAGCATGATCAAAAGCAATTTGTGCAACTGAAGAAATTGTGGTCACCGGAGAATCCGAGATAACAACAGAGGTTTCTGTGTCGAGAACTTCAACGATTCGTTCGGCACTCACGGCTGAACGCGGAATTAATGCAGCCATCCATGTTGTCATCATGACCGACATCAAGATCTGTGTGAGATAGGTAAGGAACGCAATCAATGCGCCTGGCTGCATCACCCCATCGGCGATTCGATTTGCACCAAACCACACAACAGCAACACTGGAGAAGTTCACGATGAGAGTTGCAGTGGGAAACATGAGTGCCTGCATTCGTCCACCGCGAAGTGCAGTTTCTGTTAATGCGGTGTTGGCCACCGAAAAACGTTCGGTCTCTTCTGGTTCACGAGCAAACGCGCGCACCACTCGAATTCCAGTGAGTTGTTCGCGCATGATTTCGTTGATGCGATCAATTCGCTCCTGCATTTTCCGGAACGTGGGAACCATGCTGGAGATAATGAAGCCCAGCAACACTGTCAAGATTGGTATGGACACCATCAAAATGCGCGATAGTCCGAGGTCTTGTTGCATCGCCATTGCAACGCCACCAATTGCGGTGAACGGTGCGCCAAGAATCAGCGTGCAGGTCATGAGAACCAGCATTTGCACTTGCTGCACATCGTTTGTAATGCGCGTGATGAGAGATGGGGCACCAAAGTGAGTGACTTCGCGTGCAGAGAATGAGTTCACTTGATGAAAGAGATTCCGACGAACATCGCGACCAAACCCCATGGCCACTTTCGACCCGATGTAAACGGCAGCCACAGAGAAAACCACCTGCACCAGGGTGACCGCCAGCATGATTGCGCCCATGCGCCAGATGTAGCCAACATCGTTTTTGACAACGCCGTTATCGATGATGTCTGAGTTCAGCGTGGGAAGGAACAGCCCGGCCATCGCCTGAATGAACTGAAAGGCAATCACGAGCCACAGCAACCCCTTGTACCGCTGGAGAACAGTGGACAACAGGCGCTTTAACATGACCATTCAAGGGTACTCCCGTGTTTCAGAGCCCCCCGAGGTGGAGAGGTGGCAATTCGTCACTACCCACTAATGTCGCCATATGCCCAGCAATTTTGTTCTAAAAACCATGAATACAGTCCACAAAGCAGGACTCACGCTGTCTCGAGGCAAGTGGGGCTGGAACCCAGCTGGCATGCCCGCCATCAAGCTGTACACCACAGGTCGTAAATCTGGAGCAGAGCGCGAAAGCATGCTGACGTGTCCAGTGGTGGACGGCGACACCTTTGTCATCGTTGCATCTCGAGGTGGCGACGATTTTCATCCCGCATGGTTTCTCAATCTTCGTGACAATCCACGCGTGTGGGTTGCAGCAAAAGACCAGCCAAAACATGAACGACGAGCACGCATTGGCACGCCAGAAGAACGAGCAGCACTGTGGCCACAGATCACTGCGAAATACAAGGGCTATGCGGGTTACCAACAACGCACGGATCGCGAGATTCCCATCGTGTTTCTTGAACGCCTCCATCAGTAGTCATTCATTGAGTACCGCGCGACACCTAGTATTTCTTTTGTGATTGATTGGGCAACAAACGTTATTGACTCCATTGGATTGATTGGAGTCGCATTTCTTGTTGCGCTCGAGAATGTCTTTCCACCAATTCCATCGGAACTCATTCTTCTTCTCGCCGGATTCAATGTCAGCGAAGGCCGATTCGATTACGTCAGTGGTGTCATCGCTGCAACAATCGGGTCGGTTATTGGCGCGTACTTCCTGTACGGAGTTGGTCGGTTGTTAGACGATGAGCGAATGGAACGATTCCTTGCAGGCATTGGTCGTTTCGTTGGCTTGAAGAAGTCCGACGTACATAAAGGCTTTGTATGGTTTGAGCGATACGGAAACTACGTGGTGTTTTTCGGTCGACTCATCCCAGTTGTTCGCTCAGTGGTCTCTATCCCCGCTGGTGGCGACCGAATGCCGCTGGGCAAATTCACTCTGTTGACTGCCGCCGGTTCCCTCATCTGGAACATGGTGTGGGTGGCCCTTGGATGGGGCCTCGGGGACCAGTGGGAAAAGGCTGGCGCATGGGGCGATTACCTCCAATACGGCGTTGTGGCCGTTGTCGGCCTGGGTCTTGTTGCCCTCATCGTTCGAGCCCGCCGCACCAGAGGTGGTCAGGAATAAGTCCGACTGTAGGATGGGGGCTCACCATACGCGGGTGTAGCTCAATGGCTAGAGTTCCAGCCTTCCAAGCTGGCTATGCGGGTTCGATTCCCGTCACCCGCTCCATTTGACCCTTATTCGTGCATGAATTGTGCGCGAAACGTCTGAACGGACATCTCGTATATGTCTTCGGGACCGTCTTCGTCATCTATCTGTTGACCTACAAGCGTGAACCCGAACCGCTGAATTAGCCGCACGGAGGCCACATTGTTGGGGTCAACCGTGTACCGAAAGATTCGCACGCCTGGCTGTTGTGCAGCCCATGTCCACATGCCCATCAACGTTTCATCACCGAAGCCTTGGCGTTGAAAAGCACCATGAATTCCAAGCCCTATCTCCAGCATTCCGCGCTGGTCGGGTGGCCCATGAAAACTGGTGCTTCCAATGACTTCAGACGTGTCTTTCAACACCACCCACCGAATGAACCATTTGTTCGCGGACGGATCGCTTTGAACTTGTGGGGCTCTCCACCTCACCGGTGACGGTTCAGAGGTCAACACGCCGTGGGGATTGCGATACGAACAACCTCGAAAGATTTCTTCTTGCGATACCCCATTATGCAAGCCAACGAGTCGACGGGCGGATAGATGATGCAGGTCAACTCTTTCGCACACGATGACCTGTTCGACGTCATCGGAAAAATCCATAGTGACAGCGTACTGAGCACTCACCAAGCCGATATCGATCAACATTCATGTGACTAGTCTTCATTCATGCCAGAAGAACGAACCGCACAACGCGATTACGCATTGACTGGCCCTGAGGGGAACATCGCAATCGAACGCGGGCTTGCGGGCGCAACATGGTACTCCTCCCCTCTTCAGCGAGACCAACTTCTCCCACTCATGGCGCGTCGCAATTCTCCTGCTGCATTTCACACGGTGCTGTGGATTGGCCTGCTAATTGGTAGTGGAATATGGCTGTGGCTGACGTGGATGTCGTGGTGGACTATCCCTGCTGCATTCATTTATGGCACGTTGTACGGATCTGCATCAGATGCGAGATGGCATGAGTGTGGTCATCGCACCGCTTTCGCGTCGAAACGTACCAACGACATCTTGTACTACATCGCATCGTTCATGGACATTCGTGAACCGGTGTCGTGGCGGTGGAGCCACCATCGACATCACGCCGACACCATCATCGTGGGGCATGATCCTGAAATTGCGTACCCTCGCCCTACCCCGTTTTGGAAGATCTTCTTGGACATGTTCGGAATCCTCAGCACGAAAGCTGAATTTCGAAAATATGCCTACAACGTTGTCGGCCGACTCACCCCAGAGGAGACAACCTTTGTGCCGCTGCGAGAGGCGTCGAATGCCATTCGTTG
>JBIIJW010000203.1:0-3219 GCA_044233525.1 Ilumatobacteraceae bacterium
CGCGAAGCCGGTCGACTTCATACAAGATTGGTGCGGTGGGATCACCAGGGCGAAGGAAGTATGCGTGCAGCGAATGAACGAAGCGAGACTTTTCATCGACGGTGCGCGATGCGGCAACAAGCGATTGGCCTGCGACCTGACCACCAAACACTCGGACGCGGTTCTCTTCAGGTGAATATCCACGGAAGATGTTGACTTCAATGACCTCAAGGTCGAGCAATGTGACGAGGTCGTCAAGGGGACTAGTCATGGCCCCATAGTAGGGTCGAAATATGTCACTTCTTCGTCTAGATGCCGATCAATTGTTGATGACGTCCAGAGCGGTACGAAAGCGTCTCGATGTAACGCAGTCTGGTGAAGATGAATCAGTTTTCAGATGTTGGGATGTTTTGTGATGTTGAACGAACATTTACGTGTGCATGCTCTAGCGGCACGTGGATTCATGCCAGAAGTTGAAGGCGATGCGTTGTATCTGGCTGCCATTGACGCTGCGCAACATTGCGAAGGACCATTTCTTGAGGTCGGTTCGTATTGCGGGCGATCCACTGTTTGGCTTGGCGGCGCAGCAACCGATGCTCGTCGTACGTTGTTTGCAGTAGACCATCACATGGGAAGTGAAGAAAATCAACCTGGTTGGGAATGGCACGAACCAGATCTTGTAGATCCTCGCACCGGGCGCATGGACACGCTTCCTCATTTCCGCGCCACCATTATTGACGCTGGGCTCACAGACATTGTGGTCACTGTTGTCGGAGATTCAGCGGTCGTTGCGCAGAACTGGACGACGCCACTGGCGTTTTTGTTTATTGACGGAGGCCACGGCGTGGAGCCTGCAACGCGCGATTACGAACTGTGGACTCCGCACGTTGCGCGTGGCGGCACTTTGGCTATTCATGACGTGTTTCCGAATCTCGCAGATGGTGGTCGCCCGCCGTACGAGAACATTTACTTGCCCGCAGTGAATAGTGGTCGTTTCGAAGAGATTGGCGCAACAGGGTCGTTGCGAATTCTCCGTCGGGTGTAATTGATTACAACGAGCGCGCGTGCAAGTGCGCGTTTTTGCGTTGCATTGGCTGTGTAAACAATGTTGCGGCCGGTGAACCACCACTGATTGCGTCTGCAGCCATGATGATGGCTGCAGCTGTATATGCGCTGTATTCATCGGCAGGAAAATGCACCATGGTTTTGTCCGGGTCACTTGGGTACACGATGCCCGTCCAATACGCGCCATCGTCTCGGCGGTGAGGCAATGTCCACAACAACAATTCGCGTGCAGTTTCTTTGTCGCCGGCAGCACAATGTGCAATAGCGCATTCACTTGTTTCGGCCGCCGTGACCCATTGTTCATCGTTCACGCAGCGAACTCCACGATCTTCAAGAACGAATGAGTCCCAACTTTCTGCCAAGCGAGATTTTGCACGCATGCCAGTCATTGCACCCGTGAGAACGGGGTAGTACCAGTCCATTGCCCAGCGCTCTTTTGGTTCAAATGCTGACAAGTCAGTGAGAATGATGCGGTCAATGGCATCGGCCGCTTCCGTGTATTGCGGATGCGGGTCGCCAACAAGATCGCCAAGGGCTGCTCCGCAATGCAGTGCATGTCGAATTGATGAACAACCAGTGAGAAGTGCGTAGTCCCATGGTTGGCTGTTGACTTCGCGTGCCCACAAGATGGTTCCGTCATGACGGCGCATATTCATCACCCAATCGAGTGCTCTGCGAACAGTTGGCCATAGAGCAGATACGGCAGCAGTGTCTCGTGTGCACAGCCAATGTGCCCACACACCAACCGCAATGTATGCAGTGACGTTGGTATCCAGTTTGTGATCTTCAATGGTGCCGTCTGGCATGTAGTAGTTGAACCACCAGCCATCTGCATCTTGATTATCTGCAAGCCATTTGTATGCAGCAAGGGCACCGTCGTGGCGGCCCATGATGTCGAGAGCAATAGCGGTTTCAACGTGGTTCCATGGATCGCAGTGACCGTTTGGATACCACGGGATCATTCCGTTTGAGAGTTGCAACGCCTGAATGGAGTCAGCTGTTCGTTGCAAGTCTGCTGTAGTGAGAATGCCCGGAAGGTGAGGAAGTGAGCGCGACATTTTTATTTTGGTTTCTGTGAGTAGACAATGAAACTTTTGCCAAGAACAGGACTGAGAACTTTTTCAGCAAGTCGAGTGGATGTGGGGCCTTCAATAATGTCCCATTCCAAGAACTTGCGGTACTTCGCCACGAGTGGGTGATCGTTTTTTGTTGGTCCAACGGCGCACTTCAGCCACCAATAGGGAGAATGCAAAGCATGAGCATGGTGACTTCCGCGCACTTCCAGACCTGCTGCACGAAGTTTGGCCTTTAATTCGGTTGCTGAATAAATACGAACGTGTCCGCCAACGCTCTTTGGCGCGTGGTATTCATCTGACAACATCCAGTTGATTTTCTCTGGCCACCACGTAGGAACAGTGACGCCAAGTGATCCACCTGGCTTCAGGACACGATGAAGTTCAGCTATTGCGGCCACATCGTTTTGGATGTGCTCTAAGACTTCCGATGTCACGACGCAATCGAAGGTGTTATCGGGAAAGGGAAGTCGCGTGGCATCGCCCCGCAACACACCACCAAAGTTTGCTGCGGGGATTTCGTTCATGTAGACCATGCCACCAAACGTTGCCCGCGTTCCCACTACTTCTTCTTGTGCCCAGTCGAGAGCAAAAACCGTTGCACCTTGACGCGCGGCTTCAAATGCATGGCGACCAAAACCAGCACCTGCATCGAGGAATTTGTCGCCAGGGCGAAGTCCGAGTTTGTTGAATCTGATGGTCAACATGTCAACCCCGCTTTGCCAATTTTGCTTTGTTGTGGGGCATCTCCAGCACTTCTCGATACTGATCCACTGTGAGTTCTGCACAGTGACGCCAACTCCAACGAGAAACCACGCGTTCACGTCCCGCAAGGCCAACACGTTGACGCAATTCGGCGTCGTCCAAACCGCGACGAAGTGTGGCGGCCAAAGCATCTGCGTTACCAGCAGGACATTGCAGCACGGTGTCGCCGTCTTGTCCGGTGACTTCGGGAAGTGCCCCTCCGTCTGTTGCCACTAAACAAATGCCTGTGCTCATTGCCTCAATTGCAGGAAGACTAAATCCTTCATACAAACTCGGAACAACCGCAAGTTCTGCTTCTGCGTACAGTTCAACAATTCGTTCGTCTGGAACGCCAGAC
>JBIIJW010000205.1:0-3198 GCA_044233525.1 Ilumatobacteraceae bacterium
CTTTCTTCCCCGTTCCAAAGAAGTCTTGCTTCTTTGTGCCCTTTACTTTGCAGGCACCATGCTGGGGGTAGATGACGATGTCATCTTTCTTGAAATCCACCCTGCAATTGTAAGGGTTAGGAGGGTCAATCCCACGAATGGAAACCATCAAAACCAGCCCAAACAGACCCCTCATATAGTGTTGGAACGCGAAGCACATGCCGTCGCACTATGGGAGTCACATATGAGATTCGTTCGACACATCATTCTTTGCGGGCTATTGACAAGTGCCGCAACAGTCACATCGTTCACCATTGCCTCGGCAGCCACGACGTTTGAGGACAATCAAGTTCCCATCGAGAACCGTCCCGAAAACGGATCACTGCATATCTACTCCGACGACACTCTGGAGCAAGAAGTTGTCGATACCCCGTCTGTTTTGTCGGTGAATTCCTCAAGTGCTTCCACCTTTTGCACAAGTGCCGACAATGGAGATTGCGCGAACCAGGCCAACCTCGGATATGTCGCTCACCTTCCCCAGTGTGATGCCACCGAGCTCACCGACTGCATTGTTGGCGTCACCGCCACCAATACAAGTGGCCAAGAGTCGGCTGCAACATTTGATCGCTACTTCCCAAATCTTGGCCCGCAAAGTTTCGTTGGAAAGCCAAGCATTCTTCTTCCCACTGGGCGTGCCCCAAGCATTTGGAAGATTCCCGGAGCGCCACACGCAGCTGGCGATCAGTACGCGGTGGTTGCCCGCCTACGCGGAAGCACCGCGAATAGGAAAGGTGCAAGTTTTCAAATTGCGTTAACACCCGTCACGGTGAAGACAGATGCAGACACGCAAATCAACTACACACCACCACGTTGGACATCGCCGGGGCGACTTGCCGGACCAGCATCTGATCGTGGACTATTTCGATGTGCATACTGGGGCGACAACGGTTCATGTTTACTCAGCAGGGCCTTCCCCACAGACACAACCTTCACCGTCACCGTCAAACTTGCAGCGGAACCAACTGGCTGGCTTCACGGACGAATCAATGATCCATCAATTTCTTTCACCAAAGATGGCACCAACACTCTCGTGCGGGTTACTGCCAAACCTGTTCAGGTTCCTGCATTTCAAGTCGGCAAGCAGTATTCAGAATTTCCGGAAGACATTCGGAAAGCATTTGCTGTCAATGGCCCCTACGGGTCTGGTGGATCTCGACAACCAGGTGGTGCAGAGAGGACCGACCCATCGCAACGTAACGCTGAATACAACATCGTTGCGTACAAGAACGAATCATTCGATCAAATAGCCCTGATGACAAACACCATCAGCGACAAAGCCGGATGGGCTCCTTGGATCTGGCGAGTTCGAACGTTATCGAATGATGAAATGTCAAAAGCAGGTTCATGTCTCACCACTGGTGACGGCGTGAAAGGCATTGTCACTACAAATGCCACGGTGTACGGAAGTGGTCCCCCTGCCTACAACGCCACCACTAAGTCACTCGACTACAAGGTGGCAGCACCTCACTACACCCGAACTGGCGATGTTTTTCGAGGTGCGTATCACCTCATCATTCGCTCCGACGTCGCCAGGTGCTTCTACGGATTTTCATCAGAGCCACTAACCGGCGACATTTCTATTGTTGAAGCGGCAGGAACCACAGGCTCTGCAACAACAAGCATTAAGGAAGAGGGCGGCTGGTTGAAGGTGTCAGCTCTCGGCTTTACTCACTCGGCACCAATTATTCGGACCGCTCTTCGGCAAACCACCGCCACGGGACAACCCACAGTTGTCACGTCACGAGTAAAAAGAAATATTTCTGCCGCGGCCCTTGCCAGAAGTGCAAAGATTTCCGTGCCGAAGAAAGCAAAAATCGCACTCTCAGTGTCGTCTCGCTATGCAAAGAAGTGCCGAGTGAGCGGAACATCGGTTCGTACTCTTGCAAAAGGGACGTGTGTTGTTCGAGTAACGGTGACAACCGCTGCAAAAAAGAAAACCACACGAAACGTCACGATTTCTGTGAAATAGTGGCACCTCCGGTAGGAATCGAACCTACGACCTGCGGACCAAAGCCTGATGCTCTCACCTACACTTCGACCATGAGCTACACACTCGACCTCACCCAAAAACTCACAGTGATGAAGAACATTTGGCATCTCTCACGTATTGACGGCCAGAACACCCCACTCGGAACCATCGAGCAGGCACGCATGAAACTGAAGGAACAGGTGAAGTGCACGCTGCCCGATGGCAACGGTTTATGGTTTGCAATCAAGGCTCGTAGCGCCATTGAACTTGCTACCACCTATGACATTACGGATGGCACTGGCGCTGCACTCGGGACAATGACGAAAGATTTCGCCGCCTCGCTTGGGCGTTCTACATTTCACGTGGAAACACCAGCTGGTAAATGGACCGTCACCGAGACGAGCAAAGTGCAGGCAATTCTGCGTCGGGTGGTGGGCCTCGCCGTCGACCTACCGTGGTTGTTACGTGTGCAGTTCAGCATTCTGAATGCAACTGGACAACAAGTGGGCCATGTGAACCGCGCCAACATGAAGATCAAGGACACCTACGAAATTCAAGTCAACGATGACTTACTCGATATGCGAATTGCCGCTGCAATTGGTGTAGCCGTTGACGCATTCATGAATCGCTAAGAGAGAGTCGCTCATCACTTCACACTGAGCGCCTCCGGTAGGAATCGAACCTACGACCTGCGGATTAGAAGTCCGTTGCTCTATCCAACTGAGCTACGGAGGCAATACGCCTACTCTACCGAGTCGTCGTCGCCGCTATTGGGGATGAAATGGGGACGTTGAACCCCTAGAACTAATCTTTAAGCAATGATCAACATGCACGTCGATGCCACAGAAGAATGTGCACGAGAGGCTGTGTCTTACATGGCGCGACTGATGTTGACATCGGACCTGTCGACAATAGGACTTGCCACTGGGCAGTCGGTTCAGGCTTTTCACACATGTCTCCTTGACGCCAACCGTTGCGGCGACATCAAACTTTCTTCCTGCAACTTCATCATGTTGGACGAATATCTCGGCCTTGACATCAAAGACCCCCGTTCATTTCGACACCAACTTGAGGTGAATCTCCTATCGCACATCCCCGACAAATCTGGGCAGTTCGTTTATCCAGACACCTCCATCCCTGATTACGATCTGGTGGCCCATCAATTTGATGCACAGGCGCAAAACTTTTCA
>JBIIJW010000204.1:0-3198 GCA_044233525.1 Ilumatobacteraceae bacterium
TGCAGCACTACAACTCGCTGCGGGAGTCACCGACCCGATCAGCAAGCGACTGGGGTTCAACTCGTCGGATCGATCCCTCATGCTCATCACTGCACTAGCCGGCGGCTTTGGTTCAGTGTTTGGCGCCCCTGTCACTGGAGCAATTTTCGCACTTGAAGTTCAACGGGTGGGTCGTGTGCGATACGAAGCACTGGTCCCCGCATTTGTTGCAAGCTTTGTCGGCGATGCCGTTGTGCGCGCTCTTGGAATTCATCACACACACTTCCCACTCTTTCCATCTCTTGAGTGGAGTATCCCTACAGGTCTTCGCACGGCGGCATTCGGCGTTATTGCAGGCCTCATTGCGCTGTTGTTTGTGTCGCTCATACATACCATCAAGAAAATGTCCACCAAATACATTGCGTGGTACCCCGCTCGTCCAGTGATCGGCGGAGCAGTGTTGATGGTGTTAATCCTGGCGTGCGGTTGGCGCGACTATCAAGGGTTGTCTATTCCACTGGCGGTTGAAGCATTCAACGGGTCCGTCGCGGGCCAATGGGGAACAAAACTTCTTCTCACGGCCATCACAATTGGAACCGGATTTGTCGGCGGTGAATTCATTCCGTTGTTCATTGTTGGTGCACTTGCTGGTGCAAGTTTTGCCCACATTGTTGGTGCAAACGTTGTGATCTTTGCAATGGTGGGGGCCGTTGCCGTTCTGGCCGGCGCAACAAATGCACCGCTCGCGTGCACGTTGCTGGGTGTTGAATTATTTGGCGGAAGCGGTGTTCTCTTTTTCGCAGTTGCCTGTGCGGCTGCCTACGCAGCAAGTGGGCACACAGGCATTTATCACGCGCAACCAATTCGTGCGAATAAGTCTGGAACGTCTAGATCTAACTAGATATCGAGGCGACGGCGATTGTCGAATGCACGACCTAGCGTGACTTCGTCTGCAAACTCAATGTCGCCGCCAACGGGCAAGCCACTTGCTAAACGCGATACTTCCACTCCAAGAGGAGACAACATTCGTGCCAAATACATAGCTGTCACGTCGCCTTCGGTGTTGTTACTGGTGCAGACCACAACTTCGGTGATGGATTCAGGCTTAATGCGCGCAACCAATTCGCGCACCTTCAAATTCTCTGGGCTCACACCTTGTAATGGATCGATTAATCCAAGCAACACGTGATAACGCCCGCGGAATCCACCAGTTCGCTCTAACGCTGCGATGTCGCGAGAGTCTTCAACAACACACAGAATGCTGGACTCTCGTTTTGCATCTGAACAAATGCCACACAACTCCGCATCAGCCAAATTGAAACAGCGCTCACAGAAACGAACTTTCTGTTTTGCTTCGATGATGGCGCGAGCTAGACGCGCAACATCGTCTCCTTCTGACTTGATGATGTGCAATGCAAGCCGTTGCGCGCTGCGAGGTCCGATTCCGGGAAGTCGACCAAGTTCGTCAATAAGAATTTGAACAGGAGGCGTGTACGGCGATGCCACAATTACAACTCTGTTGGTGAAGTGTCGTCGTCAACAACGGAACCTTGTGGAAATGAATTCTGTAACGCTTCCATCAAAGCATCGGGAGCATCGTTGACCGAAACGGTCTCATTAATGTCGATGGCTGCAAATGGGTCTTTCTCGACAATCTTGTCGATGGTGTCGGGCTTTTCGGGAGCATCGTTCAAGACCGGGCGCTCCATTCCACCTGTTGCGTCTGCCTGATTGAACTGCACACTGCATGCAACTCCGCACACCTTTTTAATTGCCGCCACCAGTTCGGCTTCACGCTCATGTGCACGTTGCAATGGTGTATTGGCCGGCATGCGAACCACAATTTTCTTTCCATCAAACGACTCAACAACTGCGGGCTTAAACAAGGCCTTCGCCAAGCCTTTCAATGAATCTGTTATTTGTGGCCACGCTTGTGCTGGGTCGACACCGTCGGTTGGCGCCGCGACGTCGGGCTCTGCGACAGGAGCTGGAGTTTCGACAGATGGATCTTCAACACGAGGCGTTGGAGTTGATGCATCGCGAGGCGTTTCCTGTGTTGAGTGAGACGCACGCCCACCAATTTTTGCACGACCCGTTGATGGATTCAAAGGAGGTGGAGGTAACGCAGCGGCTACACCGTTTTCCTTCAACTGCTTCACCGCTTCCTCAAGTTGTGAAATGCGTGCCAAGAGGTTTTCATTGCTGTCATCGAACACCGGAGATGAGAGTTGCACTATTGCAACTTCCAAGAGCAAACGTGAATCTGGTGCGTGACGCATCTCCACCATGGTGCTACCGAGTGTTTCCATAACGCGAACAATTCGCTGCACGCCAAGTTCACGGGCATATGCATTTATCTCTGTCACACGTGCAGCAGGCAACATGACGAGTTCTGGAGACATGATGGACAAGAAACAATCTCGCATGAGACGCACGATGTCTTCTGCATACGTATGAGCGTCACGCCCTTGTTGCATTGCTTTAGCAACGGCTGTTAAAGCTGCACTGTGATCGCGCGCGATGATGGCCCTGACAATGTCTTCAACATGTTCTGCATCTTCAGGCTCTCCCCCGCCTGCCGCAACAAGTTCAAGCGCGGACAATGTGTCGCGTGCACTGCCGCCACCCTGTCGCAAAACCATTGCAATGGAATCGTTGTCAACATCTAGTTCTGCTTTTTCAATAACGAAGCGAACGTATTTTTCGAGTTCGTCAATTGGCAACAAGTGAAATTGCAAATGCTGCACGCGGCTACGAATAGTTTCAGAGACTTTCTGCGGATCGGTGGTTGCCAACACAAACACGACTTGCGCGGGTGGTTCTTCCAACGTCTTCAACAACGCTGCTTCGGCCGCACGCGTGAGCATGTGGACTTCGTCCAAGATGAAGACACGATGGCGGCCGGGGCTAGAAAGAGCGGCGGCATCGATAATGTCTCGAATTTCTTGTACACCGTTGTTGCTGGCAGCGTCTAGTTCCAGCACGTCATAGCTGGTGCCCACTTCCACCGCTTTGCACGAATCACATTCACAGCAGGGCTCTCCACCAGCAGGGTTCTCACAATTGAGGACCTTGGCGAGAATACGAGCAGTGGTGGTTTTGCCGGTTCCGCGAGGCCCAGAAAAGAGGTAGGCCTGACCCTCGCGCCCATTAATGACGGCATTCCGAAGTGCCCGCACCACGTGGTCTTGCCCATACAGCTCGGAGAACTTCCGGGGC
>JBIIJW010000020.1:0-12754 GCA_044233525.1 Ilumatobacteraceae bacterium
CAAGGCAGTGCACGCGACAGGGGTGCGTCCATCAGGCATCCGTCACCCTCACATATCAGTATGCGCGTTCGCTCGTATGGCTTGACGACCTCACCCCAGAACGTGACCCGCATGCCTACGACCTGTGTGATCAGCACGCTGGGCGCCTGAAGCCGCCATCTGGTTGGCACCTTGAGGATCGTCGTCAGCGCGTTCATGTGTACGGCGCCAATCGTCTTGCAGGCTGACGCCTACATGCAACGTCACGTCAAAGACTCGTTCTTCGCAAGTATCAAAGTCTTTTTCACGTGGTTCTCCATTTATGTTGCGGGGTCTATTGCTGCCACAGCAGCAATCATTGTGACTGGCCAATCGGGCGAGACCATCGACAACATTCCCGTGTGGGTCCTTGCGATCAATTTGATTCTGATGTGGTCGGTCTACTTGGTGGCAACTCCTCGCTTGTTGCCCTTCGAAGAACAGCACCCTCTTCGCACGTACCGGCAATGGTTTTCATCTCGAGATGTTCTGATTGGAGTTCCTCTTGGAATCTTCAGTCAGTTGGTCCTGGTGAACCTTGTTAACTGGCCGCTCTCAAGACTATTTCCCGACACATTCTCGTTCGATGACGTGTCTCAACGGGCTCGTGACATTGTCTCCACCGCACCCGGTGCATGGTTGGTGCTGTTGGTGCTTCTTGTCGCCGTTGGCGCGCCCATTGTTGAAGAAATTGTGTATCGCGGATGCTTGCAAACACAATTTGTTAGCGCTGCTGGCGCAGTAATTGGGGTTGTTGTCACGGCTGTCATTTTTGCCGCCATCCACTTGTCTCCAGTTGAATTTCCTGCTCTCTTCGTCTTTGCGTTGCTGCTGGGATTTGTTCGCCAAAAAACTGGCACACTAGGGCTCCCGATAGTGACTCATTTTGCTTTCAATGCAACGGGTCTACTTCTCGTCTCTCTCGTCTAGGAAGTCATGAACACAGACATTGATGAACCCATGAATGAAGACGCAGATGTTGTTGCTTCGTCTTCGCGATCGTCGGAGTGGGCAGAGACATTCAAAGCGATGAGCACAACAGCTGTTGTGCTTGGCGCAACTCTCATCGTGTTGTCCATTTTGCATCCTGATTTGATTTTGAAGAACAACACGCCAACTGGCGGAGATATGGGTGCTCATGTGTGGGGGCCTGCGTACCTGCGCGATGTGTTGCTTCCGCATTGGCGACTCACTGGATGGAGTATGGATTGGTACTCCGGATTGCCTGCGTATCGCTTTTACATGGTGGTTCCTGCTTTAGCCATCGTGTTGCTTGATGTGGTGTTGCCCTACGGCATTGCGTTCAAACTCGTTGTTGTTGCCGGACTTGTTGCATTCCCTTGGTGTGTGTACTTCATGGGTCGCATTGCGCGCTTGCCGTATCCGCTGCCCGAATTGATGGTGGTGGGCGCCACCATGTTCTTGTTGGACGAGAGTTTCACCATTTATGGAGGAAACATTCCGTCGACAATGGCGGGAGAGTTCTCTCACTCCATTTCGTTGGCGTTGGCAATGGTGGGCCTTGGGCTTTTTTCGCGTGGACTCGACGATGGAAAACATCGCGCATGGGCAGCAATCTTTATTGCGCTTTCAGCTTTAAGTCACGGAATTGTTCTTCTGTTTGTGTTCGGTGGCGCTGCCGTCATGTTGTTGCTACGTCTCGACCGTCAACGTTTGCGTTACGGGGTGGTCACACTCGGGTGCGCAGTTCTCCTGTCGGCCTTTTGGGTGGTGCCATTTTTGGGTGGCCATGCATTTATGACCGACATGAAGTACGGATCTGAGCCAGGCGGCGGTTCCTTTACGTCGATGTGGGAGATGTATTTCCCACTGTCCACCACGTGGGACATTCTGCTTGTTGTTTTGTCCATTGCCGGATTCGTTGGTTCTTGGTTCCGCAAGCGACATTTCGGTATCTGGATGGGGGTGTACATCGTTGTCCTCATGGCGGGAGTCAAACTTGCTCAAGGCGGACTCCCTGTCATCGGATTGTTGTGGAACCCTCGCATCTTGCCGTTCTTGTTTTTATTGCGGTACATGTTGGCGGCAATTGGTGTGTACGAAGTGGTGTCGTACGTGCGCCGAGTCATTGCCATTGAACGATCCTCGGGTGACACCACGGCAACTCCTTCATTGCGGACGTCAACATCAATTCTGTGGGTCGTTACGTTGTTCTGCCTGGTGGTCATTGGTGTTCGCTATCAAGCTTTGCCATTTGCAAAAATCACAAGCTCCGCAACTGGAAATCACTACTCGTGGGGTCCAATTAATTTCCCTGCATCGCGCGCATTTTCAGACGGCTGGGCGCGATGGAACTTTGAAGGGTATGAAGGTAAAGCGTCCTACGGCGAGTACCACAATCTTGTTCAAACAATGAACACGTTGGGCAAGAACAAAGAACACGGTTGCGGTCGTGCACTGTGGGAGAACAA
Organism: Ilumatobacteraceae bacterium; assembly: GCA_044233525.1. Classification (GTDB taxonomy): domain Bacteria; phylum Actinomycetota; class Acidimicrobiia; order Acidimicrobiales; family Ilumatobacteraceae; genus UBA2093. The sequence goes on from JBIIJW010000020.1 coordinate 2,451, forward strand.
CTCAGAGCTCAACAAGTACGGAACCACCATGGCGTTGATGTTGTTGCCGTTCTGGACAAAGGGCTGCATAGGGTCTATGGAAGGCCTCTATTTTGAAGCAGCTGGTACAACGCCATATCACTTCATTTCTGCTGCCGCATTGTCGAAACAAAGCAGTAATCCGGTTCGTGAACTTCGCTACGACAACAACGACCCTGTGAAGGGCGTGACGTACATGCGCATGTTGGGCATCAAGTACTACATGGCATTTACGCCTGAAGCAGTGCAAAAAGCGGACACCGTTGCAGACCTCGTGAAAGTGGGGCAGAGCGGTCCATGGCACATTTATGAATTGGAAGATTTGTCCCTTGTCGAGGCTCTAGACGTTGAACCTGTTGTCATCAATGAGCGCGATGGCGATCCACGGGAACGATGGTTGGAGATTGGTACTTCATATTTCCAACATTCCAATGAATGGGCTGCGTTGCCAGTTGCAAATGGGCCAAAAGAATGGCAACGCATCACTGTTGCGCCAGACGAATCGCGTCAAATTGGCGAAGAGGGGCAACCTGGTCGTCAAGTGGACATTGTTGTATCCACAGATGAAGTCAAAAAGAAATCAGTGGAAACAGCAACAGTGACAAACATTCAGGTCAAAGATGAAGAAGTTTCCTTCACCGTTGACAAAATCGGTACACCTGTCCTTGTCAAGGTGAGTTACTTCCCCAACTGGACCGTTTCTGGCGCAAAAGAGATTTACCGAGCTGCTCCAAACATGATGGTGGTCGTTCCAACAGAAGAGAATGTGCGACTGTCGTATGAGCCAAGTGCCTTAGATCAATCGTCCTACCTTCTGACTTTTGCTGGAATTGTTCTTGTTGTGTACATGTTCCGCCGCAGGTTGCGTTACGGGACAGCGCTTCCTGAGCGTCTTTCAGATGGCGATGATGAGATATCAACAGCCACAGACGGTGATACCGATAGCCTTTCCCGTTGATGAGCACAGACCCTGCGGTCCTTGATCGAATAGTCAAGGCCTACGACGTACGGGGTACTACTCCCGATGAAATGAACGACGATGTCGCATTTGCGCTCGGTGTGGCCTTTGCTCGATTCGCTCAAGCAGACACCATCATTGTTGCCAGAGACATGCGCACGACCGGTGAGTCATTAGCGGCCGCATTCGCAGATGGCGCAATGGCCAACGGTGCCAACATTGTCGACCTCGGTCTTGCAAGTACAGACATGGTGTATTACGCAGCAGGTGTTCTGAACGCTCCCGGAGCAATGTTTACGGCATCGCACAACCCGGCCGAATACAACGGCATCAAGTTCTGTCTTTCTGGTGCGCGTCCAGTGGGCATCGACACCGGACTAGCCGAAATTCGCAACACCGCAAAAGATGTATTACGCGGTGCCTCCGCGTCGTCCTCCGCGGCGCGTGGAAGTTATTCGCAGCGCGACATGTTGGATGATTTTGCAGATCATGTGGTGTCATTTATCGATGTTGCATCGCTGTCGCCAATGAAAGTGGTGGCAGATACAGCCAACGGTATGGGCGGGTTAATTGTTCCCGTGGTGTTCGAACGTCTGCCAATGATGCAATTGGAAGTGATGTATCCAGAATTAGACGGATCATTTCCGAACCATCCCGCCGATCCCATTCAGCCTTCAAATCAGCGCGACCTTCAGGCACGAGTTGTGAGTGGCGGTTTCGATCTTGGGTTGGCATTCGATGGTGACGCAGACCGAGTATTTGTCGTTGATGAGAAGGGTCGTGGTTTGTCTGGTTCCAGCACTACGGCAATTCTTGCGGCGGGTGTGTTGCGGATGAATCCTGGCGCCACTGTTCTGCACAATCTCATTTGTTCACGAAGCGTGCCTGAGGTCATTCGTGAGAATGGCGGAGTGCCAGTACGAACAAAAGTCGGACACAGCAACATCAAGCAAGTTATGGCGGAAACTGGTGCAGTGTTTGGTGGCGAGCACAGTGCGCATTATTACTTTCTCAATAACTTCCGTGCGGACTCGGGCATCATCGCAACAATGTTTATGTTGCAAGAATTGTCTCGCGCTGGCATGACATTGTCTGAGTTCCGTCGTCCGTTTGAACGATATGAAGCAAGTGGCGAGATCAACACCAGCGTTGTTGACGCACAAGTGGTCATGAAAGCGGTCTCGGCTGCATATTCGAATTTCAATCAAGACTGGATCGATGGTTTAACCGTTGACTGCGGCGATTGGTGGTTCAATCTCCGTCCGTCAAACACCGAGCCATTGCTTCGATTAAATCTGGAAGCAGCCACGCGGGACGAATGCGACAATCACGTTGTCGAAGTTCTTGCATTGGTGACATCGGTATAGAAGTAGATTAAGGAAACACTATGGCTATTGATCAATCACTTCTCGCAATCTTGGCGTGCCCAGAAGACAAAGGTCCGTTGTGGCTCATCGAGTCCGAAGCAGTGCTCTACAACCCTCGAACAAAGCGCTCGTTTCCCGTTATCGACGACATTCCGGTCATGCTTCTTGAGGAATCAACAGTGGTCAGTGATGCAGAACATGCACGCCTACAAGGGTTGATTGATTCTTTGGGTATCAAACCCACCTTCGTTGCCTAGCTTTTGGCTAGGGTGGTAAGCCGATTGGGCTGACGCGATTGGTGCCAGCAGGCCCCAGCCTCAATCGTTGTGCTCCCGCACGCCGTGTGGGATGACCTGAAGGAGCCTCAATGTCCACTCTCGCCCAACGTCGCGACTATCGCGTCGCCGATCTCAGCCTTGCACCGTTTGGTCGTAAGGAAATCCATCTCGCCGAACACGAAATGCCTGGCCTTCGCTGGTTGCGCAAAGAATTCGGTCCGTCAAAGCCACTTGCCGGCGCACGTATCTCTGGCTCGCTGCACATGACGATTCAAACAGCAGTCCTCATTGAGACACTGGTGGAACTTGGTGCAGAAGTTCGTTGGGCAAGTTGCAACATCTTCTCCACACAAGATCATGCAGCTGCTGCAGTCGTTGTTGGTCCAAACGGAACAGAAGAAAACCCACAAGGTGTTCCAGTGTTCGCTTGGAAGGGCGAGACCTTGGAAGAGTACTGGTGGTGCACCGACCAGATGATGACATGGCCCGACGGCGGACACGCAAACATGATTCTCGACGACGGTGGCGATGCAACACTTCTTCTTCATAAGGGTGTTGAGTACGAAAAGGCTGGAGCAGTTCCAGACCCAACATCGGCTTCCAACCCTGAGTTGGCAATCGTTCTTGGATTGTTGCAGCGCTCGTTGAAGACAGACCCAACGAAGTGGACTGAGATGGCCAAGCACATCAAGGGTGTCACTGAAGAAACCACCACAGGTGTGAAGCGCTTGTACAAGATGGCAAAAGATGGAGAATTGTTGTTCCCTGCTATCAACGTGAATGACTCGGTGACAAAGAGCAAGTTCGACAACTTGTACGGATGTCGCCACTCGCTGATTGACGCCATCAACCGCGCAACCGACGTGATGATTGCGGGCAAGTTGACAGTTGTCTGTGGTTACGGCGACGTTGGCAAAGGGTGTGCACAGTCGTTGCGCGGCCAAGGCGCTCGCGTGATTGTCACTGAAATCGATCCCATCAATGCATTGCAAGCCGCAATGGAAGGGTATGAAGTCAACACGCTTGAATCGGCATTGTCGACCGCAGACATTTTTGTCACCGCAACGGGCAACGAAGCCATCATTACCGCTGAACACATGGAGAAGATGAAGCACAATGCAATCGTGTGCAACATTGGACACTTCGACAACGAAATCGACATGGCAGGGCTGAGCCGAAGCAACGCAACGCGCGATGAGTTAAAGCCAGGCACCGACCTCTGGTCGTTCCCAGATGGCCACTCGGTCATTGTTCTTGCAGAAGGACGCCTTGTGAACCTTGGCTGCGCAACAGGTCACCCATCATTCGTAATGAGCTGTTCATTCAGTAATCAGGTCATTGCCCAGATTGAGTTGTTCAACAATCTTGAGAATTATCCAACCGGCGTGTATGTCTTGCCGAAGCATCTTGACGAAAAAGTGGCTCGAGCTCACCTCGAAGCATTGGGTGTGAAGTTGACACAGCTCACCGATGAACAAGCTGAGTATCTCGACATGGATCCCGCTGGCCCATTCAAGCCAGATCATTACCGTTACTAAAACGCATCTGCAGATGGCCGTCGAGGAAACTCGGCGGCCATTTTGCTTTTATTGCTCTTGTGCTTCGCCTTCAGCAATGGCAATTTTTGATGGCGACATCTTGAAGAGGGAGAGCGTCACTTGAACGAGTGGTCCGATTCCGAATGCAAAAACGAATGTTCCAAGTCCAATTGAGCCGCCGAGAAAGATTCCAATAATCATGACGGTGACTTCCACCGTTGTTCGAGCAAGTCGCACACTGATGCCGTAGCGCGCATTGAGGCCAAGCATCAATCCGTCACGTGGTCCCGAACCAAGTTCTGCGCCGATGTACAGGCCTGAACCGGCTGCAATGCACAACATGCCAAGACTCATGAAGAGAAGTTTGATTGCCATGTTGTCTGGAGTGGGTAGCGCTTGTTGCATCACGTTTTCCACGAGGCCAATTTGCACTGCATTCAAGATGGTTCCGATTCCAGGCTTTAAGCGCAAGGGAATCCACAAGAGAAGTACAAAGAACGCGACGATGATCAAGACCGTTCCCAGCCCGAGGCCAGTCTTTTCTGACACGCCTTGATGAAACACATCCCATGGCGGAACGCCGATGCCTGCTTCAACAAAAAATGCAATTCCTGTTCCGAATCCGGCGAGGCCAAGAACACATCGTGTGAGTCGTTCTGGTAATCGCTCTCGTAATGGGCGAGGCGACCCGGCAGAAGTGGAAGAGACCATGGAGTTCCACCGTAGTGAGTTGTTTCGCACAAATAGCGGACAAATAACCGTTGTCTCGATTGTTGGGATGGTGCGCTACAACGAAAGTGCTCGACAACTTGTGGCCAACCTCAAATATCACCAGCAAAAATCTGTTGCCTTGGATATTGCGATGGTGATGGCAGAAGTTGTCCACGTGATGAAGCTGCCCGACTGTGTGACGTGGATTCCAACAACTGATGGCCATCGTGTGTCGCGTGGATTTGACCATGCGGAACTCATTGCGCGTCATATGGGTGCGCTCATTGGTTGTCCTGCACTTCGGCTTCTTCGACGAACAAGCACACACCCTCAAACAGGGTTGCCACGTGAAGCTCGCCTCGGAAACGTGTCGTTTATTGGGTCTCCACGGGCTCAGGCGCGCAGGGTGTGGGTGATCGACGATGTATGGACAACAGGGGCATCGTTTCGCGCTGCCACCACGGCTCTCTTGGGTTCTGGAGCGGCTTCCGTCGGGTGCGTGGCCTTCGCCCATGTTGCGTAAGAAATTTACGCAATGTGGCAGACTGACGGAGATGGTTGTTGAACGCCCTGCAGAGGTATCGGACCTGACGTCGCCGCAGCGAATTCTCGAGCGCGCAATTCAGGTCATCGAGGAGGCCGGCGAGACCGCCATTCGCACCAATCCGATTGCGTTTGAATGCGGAGTCACTCCTCCAATTCTTTATCGCGCTTTCGGCAGCCGCGAGGGACTCATCATCGCGGCGCAGGCTGAGCGCTACAGACGCTCCACTGCCCAGGCGGCCAAGAATCTCTGTGACTCAATTGCGTCGGCAACATCTCGTGAATCGTTAGTTGCAAACGTGGGTGAGATATTGGATCTCATTTTTTCTCCGACTCGCGCCGAGAATCGTCGTCTGCGTGTTGAAGTCATCGGTTCATCGGTATCGCGTCCCGAGCTTCGACAACTCATCGCAGAAATCGACAAGGAATACGCCGTTACCATCGCTCTGGCGTATCAGCCAGCCGTCGATCAAGGATGGATGCCTACCGGTAAGAACTTTGAAGCCGTCGCCTTATGGGCCCAGGGGTTGGTGAACACGCGGTACATGTTCGATGAAACGGCGTCCGCCGAAGACTCCGCGTCGTGGAATCAACTCACACGACAAGCAATCATGACAGCAATTTTCGACTAAATAATTTGCGTCAGCTCCCGCGCGCGGGAAATAGCCGCAGTGGAATCTTCTTCTACGTGAACTCCGTGCATGCCCACTGCATTTGCCGCTTCCACATTTGCATGTAAGTCGTCGAGAAACACGGTTCGCGCAGGGATGGCACCGATTCGATTCATCGCAAGATGGTAAATCTCTGGATTTGGCTTGCGCATCTTTACTTCGTGACTATCGATGATGGCATCAAAGATGGTGTCAAAATCCATGAGCGGCCACCACCATTCACGAAACTCCTTCACATTGTTCGTGAGAATGGCAATCGGCCGGCCGGCTTCTTTCAAGTCGTGGATGAATTGCACCATGTCGTCGTTTAGTTGAAATGTGAAGGCAGGCCCACCAGATGCGGCGGGTTTTTCTGCTGGCACCGTGGCAACAATTCCTGCCTCGTCAAGACGTTGCTTGGTGAGCGTACGACATTCGGCGAGTGTGATCTCGCCTCGCTCTACTCGATGCCACGGGTGGTCGGTATCAAGATGATGCGGTCCCATCACAATCTCGGCAATCATCGCTGGGTCGTGGTTTGGGTATCTGCGGGTGAAGTCTCGGGGACCACCGTTCTTCATGATGACGCCACCGAGGTCGAAAATGACGGCATCTGCTTGTTGTTCGGCCATTCCGTTGATTCTTGCCAAGTTCTGAACCAGGACACGAACTGGTCGCTTGGACACTGACGGGTAGGCTTAGAAACTGCATGAAAGTTCTCGATCGCGTCCTTCGGGCGGGTGACGGCAAGCGGGTGAAAGCCCTGCAAGGCCTGGTCCCCGACATCAATAACCTCGGCCCCGCTATGGCGGCCCTTACCGACGAGCAACTGAAGGCAAAGACTCCAGAGTTTCGCCAACGTCTAGAAAATGGGGAGACCCTCGACGACATCTTGGTGGAGGCGTTTGCCGTTGTTCGCGAAGCAGCCAAACGCGTCATTGGTCAATATCACTTCGACGTTCAGTTAATGGGCGGCGCGGCTCTCCATTTTGGGTGGGTTGCAGAAATGAAAACCGGTGAAGGAAAGACCCTTGTGTCAACTCTGCCGGCGTACCTCAATGGTTTGTCAGGCAAGGGCGTTCATGTCATTACCGTGAACGACTACCTTGCTCGTTTCCATGCCGAATGGATGGGTCGTATTCACCAATGGTTGGGTCTCAGTGTGGGGCTTGTCATTCCTGGATTCCGAGATACGCCAGAGCAAAAGCGCGAAGACTACGCCTGCGACATTACGTACGGCACTAACAACGAATTCGGTTTTGATTATCTGCGCGACAACATGGCCGGATCATTGTTAGAGAAGGTGCAGCGTGGTCACAATTTCGCCATTGTGGACGAAGTAGACAGCATCCTCATTGACGAGGCTCGAACTCCACTTATCATCTCTGGTCGTTTAGCAGATGCTGCGTCTACCTATTATCGCTTCGCATCAATTGCTCGTACCTTGACTCGCGATGTCGACTACGAAGTCGATGAAGCAAAGAAGATTGTTTTCCCCACCGAATCTGGTGTCGAAAAAGTGGAACAAGAACTTGGCCTCGACAATCTGTATGACGCCATTCAGCAAAACCTTGTGCACCAACTCAATGCCGCTCTTCGTGCGAAAGAGCTGTACAAGCGCGACAAGGACTACATCGTTGATAGCGGCGAAGTGAAGATTGTCGACGAGTTCACTGGCCGAATTCTTGAAGGTCGTCGTTGGAGCGAAGGCTTGCACCAAGCGGTTGAAGCCAAAGAAGGCGTTCGAATCAACGAAGAAAATCAAACTCTCGCCACCATTACCTTGCAGAACTATTTCCGCATGTACGACAAATTGGCTGGCATGACAGGTACTGCACAAACTGAAGCAGCGGAACTTGTGAACACATACGACTTGCAAGTTGTTCCAATCCCCACGAACAAGCCAAATATTCGTGAAGACTATGCAGACCTCATCTTTAAGACAGAAGTTGCGAAATTTGGGGCCGTTGTGAACGACATTGTCGATCGCAACCAAAAAGGGCAGCCAGTGCTGGTGGGTACCATCAGTGTGGAAAAGAGTGAATACCTCTCTCGCGAATTAACAAAGCGCGGCATTCGTCACGAAGTCTTGAATGCAAAGCAGCACACACGCGAGGGCTTAATTGTTGCTCAGGCTGGCCGGCTTGGTGCCGTCACCGTTGCTACCAACATGGCTGGACGCGGAGTTGACATTCTCTTGGGTGGAAACCCAGAGCTTTTGGCTCGTCAGCAAGTCTTGGGAGAGGGCGTAGATGCATCCGTCATGGTGGACGAGTTTGCGTTGCCGGCACCACTGAACCAGTTGCACCCGGATTTCCAAGAAGCTCGTCGTGCCGCATTTGCCCGATACGACGAAGTGTTGCCTCAGGTCAAAGCGAAGTGTGCTGAAGAGGGCGAGCGCATTCGTGCCCTGGGTGGGCTTTATGTGTTGGGAACCGAGCGTCACGACAGTCGCCGTATTGATAATCAGTTGCGTGGTCGCTCTGGTCGTCAAGGAGACCCTGGTGCTAGTCGTTTCTATCTGTCTCTCGACGACGAACTCATGCGTTTGTTTGCGACAGGTGCGCTGAGTTGGGTGATGGGCCGTGCGCTTCCAGAGGACGAAGCAATTGAGGCCAAGATGGTGACCAAGGCAATTGAGCGTGCACAAACAACAGTCGAACAACGCAATGGTGAGATTCGCAAAAACGTTCTGAAGTACGACGAAGTGATGAACGAGCAGCGCAAAGTCATTTACATGCGCCGTGATCAAATTCTGTCGGGTGCCGACCTGAAGTCGGCCGCCATGGAATACCTGGCGGAGGCCGTTGACTCTCTGATCTCCACTCATTGTGTTTCTGAAGCAAGTGATGAGTGGGATGTCGATGGTTTGGCAGGCGAGTTGCGCACCTACTGGCCAGCAGCAATCACTGAAGAAGACATTGAGAATTGCCCAGACACAGACGCGGTGTATGACCTCGTGATGAGTGATGCGAATGGTCACTATCAGCGCCGAGAAGCAGAACTTGGCGCGGACACCATGCGCCAGATCGAACGTCAAGTCATGCTCAGCATCATCGATCAGCGCTGGCGCGAGCATCTTGAAGAGATGGACTACCTGCAAGAGGGAATCAACTTGCGTGCAATGGGTCAAAAGGACCCACTCACAGAATGGCAACGCGAAGGATACGAAATGTTTGGCCAGATGATGGTTGGCATTGCTCAAGACTTCGTTCGCTACGTCATGCATGTTCAGGTTGTGAATGAAGATCAACCGACAACGCGCGTACAAAACATTGTTGAAACAAGCAGTGATGACAGCGACGTCGATGGATTCACCGCAGCAGCCCTTGCTTCTGGTGAAATTGATCCAGAACTGTTGCGTCCCGCCGAAGAGCCAGTGCAGAAGCCAATTGTGAAAGATGCAAGTGATTGGTCCAATACGCCACGTAACGCCCCATGTCCGTGTGGGTCGGGTCGCAAATACAAGGTGTGTCACGGCTCGGCGTCGTAACCCACAATTCGTCTTCTAGAACTATGCGTGACTTCACTACAGACCTTCGTGAACTGAATCGTCGTCTCGACGAAGCAAAGGGCTACCTGAAGATCGACCAGTCACGGGCTCGTCTTGCTGAACTTGAGATTGAGATCTCACGTCCAGACTTATGGGACGACCAAGACTTGGCAAAGCGCATTAACTCTGAATATGCAAACGTGAAGGGCGACGTGGACGAATATGCATCGTTGTGCTCCCATGTTGAAGACCTTGAAGTGCTCCACGAGTTGGCGCGCGAAGTCGATGACGAATCGCAAGAAAACGAGATTCAGTCGGGGATTGCGCATGTGTCATCTGGTCTTGGTGTGCTGGAGATGCGCAGTTTGTTCACCGGGAAACACGATGAAGCAGACGCCATAGTGCAGATCAATGCAAAAGATGGCGGTGTGGATGCGCAAGATTGGGCAGAGTTGCTGTTGCGTATGTTTTCTCGATGGGGAGAACGTCGCGGCTTTGCGGTGGAGATTGATGATGTCAGCGAAGGTACAGAGGCAGGAATCCTGTCTGCTGAGTTCACCATCAAGGGTCGTTACGCATACGGCTTAATGACATCAGAGCGCGGGACACATCGATTGGTGCGAATTAGCCCGTTCGATAACCAAGGTCGTCGCCAAACAAGCTTTGCAACAGTGCAAGTGTGGCCCGTCATGGATGCACCCGACTTAGAGATCAATGAGTCAGAGATCCGAATGGAAGTGTTCCGTGC
>JBIIJW010000021.1:0-12741 GCA_044233525.1 Ilumatobacteraceae bacterium
AACGAGGGCGTGAGTAATGCTCTTGGCGATCGACCATGAGATCAACGTGGAGTCTGCTGTGTACCCATCGCCGTACCACTCGGCGACGACGGCACCATTAGCCACTACAAGAAACGCATGGGTGACCCCGGTCTCTGCTGGGCGGTGGACCAATTGCTGCATGAGACCGTTGAACTCATCGCGATTGACTCCATGTGGCAACTCGCCCGACACCCAGTCGCTAGTGGGAAAATCACGGCTTGCCATGACACGACATTAGGCGCGTCTCCTCACTTTGATGTTGCGTGGCGTGACCAAATACCACTGACAGAATGAACTTTTCCCGCGATTTCGCCCACACGAATATGCCAAGTCGGCGCCCTGCTCACTAGCGTTTCCACCATGAGTACTGCGCCAGACCTCCAAACCGCCGCCACCGTCATTTCCACTGCTCGGTCCATGGTGGACACCGCCATCAAAACTTTGATTGCCAAAGGCGGTCCAGACAAAAACCAAACTCTGGCCTACGACATTGCACACGTTGCCGCAGCGGTAGAAACCGCGCGTTCGCTTCTCGACTATGGCGCTAAAGGAACACAAGAAGGAAACATCACATGTGCGTTCACCGCAGACATGGTGCACGACTTTGTGACACGCCTCATTGGCCGCGATGAACTGTGGGGCGTCGACCCAAGCACGCTCGCACCGTTCCACGGTTTCATGGCAACGTATCGCGATCCTGCTTTCCTTGCATCGCTTGCAGATGTTCAAGGTCCGCGACATCTCGCAGACGATTTTGAAATGGTGCAAGACACCTTCCGCTCATTTGCTGCAAAAGTTGTTGCACCAAAGGCCGAGCATGTTCACCGTCACAACGGCGATGTGCCAGAAGAAGTCATCTCAGGACTTGCCGAAATTGGCGCATTCGGCCTCAGCGTTCCCGTTGAGTACGACGGTTTCTCCGAAGGTGGCGAAGGCGAATACATGGCGTCAGTCATTGCAACTGAAGAGTTATCAAAGGCATCGCTTGGAATTGGCGGCTCACTCATTACCCGTCCAGAAATTCTCACCCGCGCATTGGTGAAGGGCGGAACAGAGGCACAGAAGCACGAATGGTTGCCAAAGTTGGCAAGCGCCGAAGTTCTCTCGGCTGTTGCAGTCACCGAACCTGACTACGGCTCAGACGTTGCAGGCTTAAAGACCACTGCTGTTCGCGCTGCAGGCCCTAACGGTGAAGACGGTTGGGTTATCAACGGCGTAAAGACATGGTGCACATTTGGTGCACGTGCAAACGTTCTGATGCTTCTTGCTCGTACAGATCCAGATCGCTCAAAAGCTCACCGTGGCTTGTCGATGTTTATCGTTCCAAAACCAGTGGGTGATGCGCACGGCTTCATGTTCAACCAGGACGGTGGCGGAAAGATGGAAGGTCGCCCCATTGACACCATCGGTTACCGAGGCATGCACAGCTACGAGATCGCCATTGAAAACTGGTGGGTTCCTGCAGCAAACCTCATTGGTGAAGAAGATGGTTTGGGTAAGGGCTTCTACTTGCAGATGGCCGGATTCGAAAACGGTCGTCTGCAAACAGCTGCTCGTGCCGTTGGAGTCATGCAGGCCGCATACGAAGCGTCACTTGATTACGCGCAGAACCGCGTGGTGTTCGGATCGCCAATCAGCGACTACGAGCTCACCAAGGTGAAGTTGGGCCGTATGGCCGTCATCACTCAGGCATCACGCCAGTTCTCGTACGCAGTAGCTCGCCTGATGGGCAAGGGCGAGGGCGCAATGGAAGCCAGCATGGTGAAGGCATATGTGTGTAAGGCAGCCGAATGGGTCGCACGTGAAGCAATGCAGATTCACGGTGGCTTCGGCTACGCAGAGGAATACAGCGTCAGCCGTTTGTACGTGGACGCTCGTGTTTTGAGCATCTTCGAAGGTGCAGACGAAACACTGTGCTTGAAGGTCATCGCAAAGAACCTCTGCGAAGCAGCAAAGTAAGCATTAACCGAGAAGATCCAACAATGACGCGATGCGTCGGCACGTCACCAAATCTGCTGCGTCGTCGTAAGGATCGATCAGAATTGGCGTTAGACCTGCAGCCGTAGAACCGTGCACGTCTATCACGACCGAATCACCCACGTAGGCAATGCGAGATCGGTCTATGCCAGAAAAATATGGCAACGCATGCTCAAAAATTTGCGGATTGGGCTTTGCCACTCCGACAACTTCACTGTCAATGATGCATCGCATGCTTGCCAGTGGACCAGCACCAACTTGACAGATTCCACTTCGACGGAGAATCTCTTCAATTTGTCCTGATGCGTTACTCACGACACCAATAGGAACATTGCGCTCATTCAGTACACGCAATGCCTCTACAGAACCCGCCAAAGGCGCACGCCATAAATGAGCATGTCGTGTTCGGTGCAAGACAAAGGCGGCTGCATCCACTTCATGCTCGGGCACTCCGGCAAATGCCACGTAGGCACGGTTGTAGTCGTCCCAATCGGCTTCACCTCCCCCAGCACGTGACTTGGCTGCCATCGCCCCGTAATGCGCACGCACATATAACGAATGATCCGAGCCAGCCCCGTAATAGGCCAAAGTGGGCGCCAGGACTGCTGGGTCAGGGATGAGGAAGACTCCCCCAGCGTCGAACAGAATCGCGTCGTACTCGGCTTTCACTTGCGCAACCGTAACCCCTACGCTTGACCCATGCGCCCCGCTCGTGACTTTTTCAAACCCCTTGCCGCCGGAGCTCCGACTCCCGTCCAGGAAATCCCTTTCAAGCCAAGTCGTGTCATTCATTTCTTCCCGCCACACAACGAAAAGATGGTGGCCAAGCTCCCCGAGACCATCCCAAATGTCGACATCATCCTGGGCAACTTGGAAGACGCCATTCCAATGGCCGACAAGGAAGCTGCTCGTGCAGGTCTCATCAAGGTCGCAAATGAACTTGACTTTGGCACCACTCAATTGTGGACACGCGTCAACAGCCTTGACTCACCCTGGTTCTTGGACGACCTCATCGAAATCGTGACAAAGGCCGGCGACAAGTTCGACGTCATCATGATTCCAAAGGTGGAAGGCCCTGAAGACATTCACTACGTCGACCGCTTGCTTGCACAACTTGAAGCACGCGCCGGATTGAAGAAGCCTCTTCTTCTACACGCAATTCTTGAAACAGCACGTGGCGTTGCCAACGTGGAAGAGATTTGTGCAGCATCGCCTCGCATGCAGGGCATCAGCCTCGGACCAGCAGACCTTGCTGCAAACCGTCGCATGAAGACAACACGTGTTGGCGGCGGACACCCCGACTACATCGTGCGTCAAGACCCAACCGGCGACGACTACCAAGGCGCTCGCACCACCTACCAACAAGATTTGTGGCATTACACCATGGCTCGCATGGTGGATGCGTGCGTGATGCACGGCGTTCTCCCCTTCTACGGACCATTCGGTGACATTAAAGACGTGGTGGCCTGTGAAGATCAGTTCCGCAACGCCTATTTGTTGGGATGTGTTGGTGCATGGAGCCTCCACCCCGTGCAGATCGACATCGCAAAGCGAGTCTTCAGCCCACGACCAGAAGACGTGAAGCAAGCACAACGTGTCATTGACGCAATGGGTGATGGCACCGGCGCCATCATGCTGGACGGCAAGATGGAAGACGACGCATCTGTGAAGCAGTGCAAAGTTGTTGTTGAACTTGCACGCCAACTTGCTGCGCGCGACCCACAACTTGCCGCACAGTACGGTTTCTAAACAAACACACACGAAAGTAGAGCCATGAGTTCACTGCGCCCACGCCGTTCCGCTTTGTACATGCCCGCCGCCAATGAGCGCGCCCTAGAGAAGGCAAAAGGAATCTCTACCGATGCCATCATCTTCGACTTAGAAGATGCAGTGTCACCAGATTCAAAGGACCTCGCCCGAGCTCAGGCCGTCGCTGCAGTCAACAGCGGAGAGTACGGGAAGCGCGAACTCACCATTCGTTGCAATGCATTGGCAACTCCATGGGGTCATGCCGACGTTGCTGCCGCAGCAAAAGCATGTGTGTCCGCAGTTGTCATTCCGAAAATCAACTCTGTTGCCGAAGTCAACGAAGTCTCTGCAGCGCTTGATGCATCTGGTGCCCCAAAGGAAATGATGATTTGGGCAATGATCGAAACCCCAACAGCCATCATGGATTGTCGTGCAATTGCTGCACATCCCCGTGTTGCAGTGCTGGTGATGGGAACGAACGACTTGGCAAAGGAATTGCGTGCATCTCAAGTTCCTGGTCGCGCACCATTGTTGCATAGTTTGCACATGGCATTGCTTGCTGCTCGCGAGGCTGGCAAAGTAATTCTTGATGGCGTGTACAACGACATCAAGAACGCAGACGGTTTCCGCAGTGAATGTGTTCAGGGCCAAGAAATGGGATTCGACGGAAAGACCTTGATTCACCCAGACCAGGTGGCCATCGCCAATGATGTGTGGTCACCATCCGAAGAAGAAGTGGCTCATGCACGCGAAGTCATCGCAGCATTCGACGAAGCGCTCGCCGCAGGCAAGGGTGTTGTGCAATTGAACGGTCGCATGATTGAGAACCTGCACGTAGATAACGCACGCCGCGCAATCGCAATTGCCGAAGCAATCGCCGAATTGCAGTAAGTCGCTCTTACAGATTCGTGCGGAAAAGGGCCACGGTTCGCGCCCACGCTGTGGCCGACACCTCAGCGTCATACACTTCTGCGCGCGTGTCGTTGAAGAATGCGTGATGGGTACCTGGATACACGTGGAATGTTGCGGACTTACCCAACGCACGTAGTTCAGACTCTGTTTGCTTGATTGCGTCAGGTGCTGCGTTGCCGCGATCGTGCTCTGCGTAATGACCTTCGACAACAGCAGACATGTTGTTCCAATCAATGGGTGTATCAGGACGCATGCCGCCATAGAAAGGTGCTGCGGCGGCAACTGCGTCGGGACGTTGACATGCCACCATCAGTGTCAAGCCACCACCCATGCAGAAACCGGTCACACCAACCTTTGCTTTCCCAGTTCGTTCTTGCAATAAATCGATTGCGCCGCTGAGATCTTTTGCCGCTGTCGACAAATTCATACTCATCAACAATTTGCCAGCACTATCTGGTTCGGTCGTGACTTCGCCGTGATAAAGATCTGGTGCAAGCGCAGTGAATCCTTCAGCAGCGAATCGGTCTGCGATGTCCTTGATGTGATCGTTGAGTCCCCACCATTCTTGAATCACAACAACTCCGGGTCCAGAATTCCCAGCGAGATAGCCACGACACGTTCCGCCGTTGCTCTTGAATTCCACCATTTCGCCCATCGCGACTCCTTACAAAATCCCCCGCTCGTGGGGTCTCTGCACAACTTAGACCGCCATCTGCCACACCGTTTTGCCCTGCGAGGGTTCTCTCGCTGAGGCCTGAGCCACTAGCGTGGAGCCCGTGGCAAGCGCATCTCTCCCCAATCCCAGCCTCGACCTCACCCTCACCCCGTTGTCAGGCAGCGGTCGCACGTTGCGAGAGTGGCTCACCACATTTCACCTCGCATCTGTTGTTCTCGACCCCTACACCAACGAGAGTTCGTGGATTCTGGAGACTGCTGTTCGCATCATGCGCCAATTCTCTGGAGCCGCCGTACGTGTGAACTTCATTGTCACCTGTAGCGAATCCGATGCGCGTGCATTCCTCGGACCATATGCAGACGAGTTCTTGGTGTATTGCGACCCAGACCGTGCTGCAGTGAAAGCGCTCGGTCTCACCGAACTCCCTGCATTTGTTCTCATCCAATCAAACGGAACAATCCCACACGCAGCACAAGGTTGGACTGCAGCAGAGTGGAAAGAAGTTGCCAGCGCCGTTGCAACGTTGACAGCGTGGTCGAAGCCAACCATTCCAGCACCTGGCGACCCCGGCGCATTCCGCGGTACGCCCGCGCTTGTCTAACGAACTCCCCACTTCGGGTTTACCCGTTGAAGAGGCCATCGCGCCTCTCCGCAATGCTCTTCAGTCACATCGCGCTGCGGTCTTAGTTGCACCTCCCGGCGCCGGTAAAACAACATTGGTGCCATTGCGCTTACTGCATGAACCATGGGTCGGCGACCGTCGCATTGTCATGTTGGAACCACGCCGACTTGCTGCGCGGGCTGCGGCTGAACGAATGGCTGCACTTCTTGGTGAACGTGTTGGCGACACTGTGGGATATCAAACGCGCGATGAGCGGAAAATAGGAACGTCAACTCGTATTGAAGTGTTGACCGAGGGAATCCTCACGCGACGTTTGCAAAACGACCCGACACTCGATGGCACGGCGCTTGTGATTTTCGATGAAGTGCACGAGAGAAATTTGCCCACCGATCTTGGACTTGCATTTCTCCTCGATGCTCAGCGCACCTTTAATAGCGACATTCGAATTCTGGCAATGTCAGCAACTGCTCAAGCAGAGAAATTTGCCGACGTTCTTCGCGACGACTCGGGGCCCGCGCCAGTGGTCACATCTGATGGACGAATTTTTCCGGTTGATGTCCGATATCTGCCACGTCAACGGGACGACAGATTGGAAAATGCCATTGGGGATGCCGTCCTTCATGCGTTGAAAAATGATGAAGGCGATGTACTGGTTTTTCTTCCTGGGATTGGTGAAATCAATCGGGCGCAACAAGTTCTGCGGGACCGCGTTGCAGACACGGTTGACATTGTGAGACTTGCTGGTGCACTGCCATTTGGCGAACAAGATGCCGCCCTTCACGCAAGCCTGAACGGACGCCGTCGAGTGGTGTTGTCCACCGACATCGCAGAAACCTCGTTGACGGTTGAAGGAATCCACATTGTGGTGGACGCTGGCCTCGCGCGAACACCTCGGCTTGATGTTCGTACGGGCCTCACCGAACTCGTCACCGTTACTTCGTCTAAAGCATCTGCAGAGCAGCGAAGTGGGCGTGCTGGACGAGTGCGTGAAGGTGTCGCGTACAGGTTGTGGAGCCGCATTGAAGACTCCACGCGCTTGGCACATTTGCCCGCCGAAATCACACAGGCAGATCTGTGCTCGCTTGCGTTGGATATTGCATCGTGGGGAACTCCCATCAATGAACTCTCATTCTTAGATGTTCCACCCGCGAAGAATCTGACACTCGCGAGCATCACGTTGCAGATGTTGCAGCTGATTGATGATCGCGGAGTGATCACATCTCTTGGATCAGCAGTATTGGGTCTTCCTCTTCATCCACGTCTCGGAACAATGGTGACCAGAAATACAGATTCCCCCGCACAGGGATGGATTGCGTGTGTCTTGGCTGCACTGCTGGAAGAACGCGACATCTTGCGTGGTCGACCAGACACCTTGCCTGCAGATCTCGCCCTCCGAGTGCGATTACTACTCGACCTAGAACGCCACGACCTGGCCGACCGTGGAGCTTTGCATCGAGTACGTGACGCAGCCCGAGACATTGCACGTCGCAGCAGAATTTCATCAGATACGTATATCAGCGCTGACATGGTGGACTCATTGTGTGGCGCAGTGCTGTTGTCTGCATATCCAGATCGACTAGCGATGCGCCGTTCCACTGCCGGTCAGTTTGTGATGCGTGAGGGCGGCGCAGTGAGTTGCGACAACAGGGACGACATCGCAAAAGAGATGTTCATCGTTGCTGCAGACGTTGACTCACGTCGCGGTGGCTCTCGATTACGCCGTGGGGCATCAGTTGATATTGAGATGATTGCACCTGTACTTGGCGATGACGTCGAGGTGGAGTCTTATCTCACGTGGGACAAATCACGTGATGATCTCGTTCATCGCGTTGTGCGAAAGGTGGGGAGTATTCGCATTGACGAGCGCGACCTCACCCCTGTTTCTGGCGACGACACCACCGAGGCCCTGATTGAACGCGTGAAGGCAACAGGTATGAAGATTCTCTCTGGCGGTGCCGCCGCTGAGTTTCGCCAACGAATTGCATTCATGCGACATCACCACGGCGACGAATGGCCCGATACGTCACAGTCGCACATGTTGGCCACAGTTGATGATTGGCTGCGGCCATTCCTTGTTGGTGCAACTGGTCGCACAGATCTTGCAGCCATAGACCTCACCATGGTGCTGCAGTCGTCTCTTGGGTGGGACAAGTCGTCTGCCCTTGAGACTCTTGCACCAGCCCAGTTCGCGCCACCCCACGGCAAGCCGGTGGCCATTAACTACGCAGATCCCGATGCGCCAACAATTGCTGTTCGCGTGCAACATCTATTCGGCCTCACAGCCCATCCATCCGTTCTCAATGGGCAGATTCCTCTTCGCATTCAATTGCTCTCACCAGCCGACCGACCCATTCAAATCACCAGTGACCTACCCGCCTTCTGGACAGGCTCGTGGACTGATGTGCGCAAAGACATGGCAGGCCGATACCCCAAGCACAAATGGCCCGTTGATCCCAGTGCATAAGGCGCCAGAGAGGCAGGCGACCTAGCCTGAGGACATGGCAGATTTTGCGTTTACAGAGATTCTCCCCCTCGGCCCCGACACCACTGAATACCGCTTAGTGAGCACCGAGGGTGTGTCGCAAGTGGAGACACCGCTTGGCACATTCCTCAAGGTGGAGCCAGAGGCCATCACGTTGTTGACGCAAACAGCAATGCGCGATATTGCTCACCTCTTGCGCAGCAGCCACTTGCAACAGTTGGCCAACATCTTGGAAGATCCAGAAGCAAGCGCCAATGACCGATTCGTTGCTCTCGACTTGTTGAAGAATGCTGGCATCGCCGCCGGTGGCGTTCTGCCCATGTGTCAAGACACTGGCACCGCCATTGTGAAAGGCAAGAAAGGCCAGTTCGTGATGACTGGTGGCAACGACGAAGAAGCGATTGCCCGCGGCGTGTACAACACCTATCTCACCAGCAATCTTCGTTACAGCCAAATGGCGCCGCTGAATATGTACGACGAGAAGAACACGGGTAACAACCTTCCTGCTGAAATCAAGATCTCTGCAGTTGACGGCGACGCCTACAAGTTCTTGTTTATGGCAAAGGGCGGCGGCTCTGCAAACAAGAGCTATCTCTTCCAAGAGACCAAAGCATTGCTGAACGAAAAGACGTTGTTGCCGTGGGTGTTCGAAAAGATGATCACGCTTGGTACCGCTGCGTGTCCTCCGTATCACCTTGCAGTCGTGATCGGCGGAACATCTGCAGAACAAGCGGTGGAAACAGCGAAGTTGGCAAGTGCTCGATATCTCGACGCCTTACCAACACAAGGAAGCGACCTTGGTAATGGCTTCCGCGACATTGAACTGGAAGCAAAAATTCTGAAACTGTCACAAGAGACTGGCATCGGAGCTCAATTTGGTGGCAAGTACTTCTGCCACGACGTTCGCGTGATTCGTCTTCCCCGTCACGGCGCAAGCTGTCCGGTGGCATTTGCAGTCTCATGCAGCGCAGACCGTCAAGCGCTTGGAAAGATCACCAAAGAAGGACTGTTCATCGAAGCGCTTGAAACCGATCCGGCGCGTTTTCTTCCCGACATCACGCATGAAGAGTTAAGTGATGAAGTCGTACAGGTTGATCTCACGCAATCAATGGAACAAATTCGCGCCACCCTCAGCAAGTACCCCGTGAAGACACGCGTGATGCTGACAGGCCCAATGGTGGTAGCCCGCGACATTGCACACGCAAAGTTGAAAGAACGTCTCGACGCTGGTCAAGGTCTTCCGCAATACATGAAAGACCATTGCGTGTACTACGCAGGTCCAGCAAAGACCCCAGAAGGTATGGCCTCAGGTTCATTTGGACCCACCACCGCGGGACGTATGGATAGCTATGTTTCGGATTTCCAAGCGGCTGGCGGTTCATTTGTGATGCTGGCAAAGGGCAATCGCTCGCGCCAGGTGACCGAAGCATGCAACACCTTCGGTGGCTTCTATTTGGGCTCAATCGGTGGACCAGCTGCGCGTTTGGCCCAGGACTGCATCACCAAAGTTGAGGTGTTGGAATACGCAGAGCTCGGCATGGAAGCAGTGTGGAAGATTGAAGTTCAAGACTTCCCTGCATTCATTGTTGTGGATGACAAGGGCAACGACTTTTTTGACCAAGTAGGCGGAACAGGAACTCCTGTTCACTTGCACTAGCGACTAATCGCCAGCGAACCCTGGCCAGTTGCCCATATAACCAATGAATCCTTCGCTTAGTCCTTCGTCGCGCAAGGTGGCACGCGCTACAGGAAGTTCACGCATCGCGAAATCTGGATTCTTTTGTGTTTGCGCAGGGAAATCATGATTAGTGATTGCTGCGCGACCCACGGCAACAATGTCTGCACCTGCATCAATAGCGCGAGCCATATCCGGTGCGTTGTACAACTTTCCTGCCACTGCCAAACGCGTAGAGCCACGCTCTTCATTGGCGAAAATGTCAATCAATCGACGGTCGGCGAATGCCTCGTCTGCGCCCGTCTTGAAGACATCCCACAAGGACATGTCAATCATGTCGACCTTGTCGTCGGCAATCAATCGACGGTAGACCTCAACAATTTCAAACGTCTGCATGCCAAATCGCTCGGGCGACAACCGGACGCCAAGGTGGAAGTTGCTGCCACATGCTGTGCGAATTCCATCAATGATGGAGAACAACACTCGCTGACGATTCTCGAAAGAGCCGCCGTATTGATCGTCACGTGTGTTGAGGTCCGCATTCAAAAACTGGCAGATGAGATAGTCGTGCGCACCGTGCAATTCGACGCCATCAAATCCAGCTTTCTCGGCGCGCACTGCCCCATCAACGAAAGCCTGAATCATTTCTTCCACTTCACCAGTGGTCATGGCACGCGCGCCCATCTTGTCGTCGTTGCCCGCGCTCAACGGCTGAGATCCAATGAGATCTTTTGGCGACCGACGACCGGCGTGATGCAACTGCACGATGGCAACCGAATCATGCTGATGAATTCCATTTGCAAGACGCGTGAGCCCATCGATGTGCTTGTCGTCAAAACAACCCAACTGACCAGCAAAACCCTGACCCGCAGCTTGCACATGCGACGCACATGTCATTGTGAGACCAAAACCACCTTTGGCGCGCATAGTGAGCCAGTGATATTCGTCGTCTGACAATGTGCCGTCTTCGTGGCTTTGCTGATTCGTCAACGGAGCCAACATGAATCGGTTTTTCATTGATGGCCCGTGCGCAAAGGACACGGAATCAAACAATGAACTCACTTCAAGAGACCCTTAATTGCCGCGCGTGTTTCTGCAATTTCATCTGGTGTTGCACCAAACTCGACAGCGGCAAAGTCTGTCACTCCAATGTCGGCTAATGCCGCCACACGATCTTGAACTTCCGCAACAGAACCTGTGATGGCAATGTCGGCGGGACCAGCCGCACCTTCTTTGTCCAACATTGCGCGATAGCTAGGCAGGGTGCCATACACGGCAAAGACTTTGGCTGCACGAACAGCAGCAGCTTCTTTGTCTTTCGTGACGCATACAGGCAATGCAGCAATGACGCGTGGTGCAGGGCGACCAAATTCTTCTGCTGCACGAGTAATGGTGGGGATGGTGTGCGATGACAATGTTGCTGGTCCGGTGCACCATGTGAGTGTTCCGTCTGCCATGGCAGCGGTGACACGCAACATCTGCTCGCCGAGTGCTGCAACAACAACACCAAATCCGTTGGAACCCTTGGCTGCAATTCCGCCGTGCACTCGGTATGTCTCGCCATCAAAGTTGGCGGGTTCGTTACGCGACAGCGGCATAAGAACGCTGAGGTATTCCTTCAAGTGGCGCACTGGCTTCTCGTACGACATGCCCAGCATGTTCTCAATCACAACTTTGTGACTCAGACCAATACCCAGCGTCAATCGATTGCCTGATGCGGCGGCAACTGTGTGACATTGCTGGGCAATGGCGTGTGGGTGACGTGGGTATGTAGGAACAACTGAAGTGCCCAGCTCAATTCGCGGTACTTCACGACCAACAATGGCCAAACTTGTTAGTGCGTCGTGACCAAAGATGTTCGGAGCCCAATAGCTTGCAAAACCGTCTTGTTCTGCCGACCGTGCTTCAGCGACAACATCGTCCACTGTTCCGTCGTTAACTGCTCCACCAAAAATGCCATATCTCATGGAATGAGACGGTATCAGTCGCGCGTTGATTTATGAGAGGCTGACGAGTTCCAGCCACTCGGGACTGAAGTAATCCACTTCCCCGTCGGGCAACAAGATCACTTTTGTGGGGTTCAAGCGTTCAACAAAATCCTCGTCGTGGCTCACCATGATGATGGAGCCCTTCCAGTTCTCTAACGCTCCTGCCACAGCCTCGCGACTCTGTGGGTCGAGGTTGTTAGTGGGCTCGTCTAACAACAACACGTTGTTTCGACCCACCATCAGCATGGCAAGGGCCAGCTTTGTCTTCTCACCACCCGACAACGAACCAGATTCTTGAAACACCTTCTCGCCTTGCAAACCAAACATGCCCAACAAAGCGCGAAGCTGCGTCTCCGTTAATGGCGAGCCAGCAGGCAATTCCCGACGCATATGCCACAGCAACGATTGATGCGGATCCAACGTGTCGTGCTCTTGAGCAAAGTACCCAACACTGACCTGGTAGCCCCATTCAAAGTTGCCAATGTTTGCGTCGGTGGCACCAGCAAGAATTCTTAACAGTGACGTCTTGCCTGCACCATTGAGTCCCAACACCAACATTCGTTCGCCACGCCCAAGATCAAAAGAAACATCTTCAAATACGGGCGGTCCGCCGTAGCCCTTGCTAAGTCCCGTTACGGT
>JBIIJW010000206.1:0-3185 GCA_044233525.1 Ilumatobacteraceae bacterium
AGTGGGCCGACATCACCGATTGAACGAGATGATCATCAATCAGAATTATTCGTGAATGGCGAACAGCAACAAAGATGTCTGTTGCTTGAACCAATTGACCTCCTGGTGCGTTGACCGAACCTGGGATATGACCACGGGCGAATACATCGGGCTGTCGCACATCAAAAAAGTATGTCGTTCGAGAGTCGTCGGAGGCCCACTCAACTGCGTCTACAAAAGAAACAAATCGGATATCACTACGCGATGCCACATGTCGACCACGCTCAACTGCAAGTGATAATCCGGGTTCGTCTGGCTCTGGAACGATGTTCGATTTGCCCTTCTCCACAGTGAGGCCAGCAATTTGCCAACCCATCGTTCCGTTCTTCAACGCATAAATCGGATTTGGAAACCCCGCATCACGCAAGCTTTGAGCGCCAATGATGGATCGAGTACGCCCTGCGCAATTAACAACGATTGGAACTGTTGGATCAGAGACAACATCTGACACTCGGTACACAAGTTCTCCGCCCGGACAATCCGTCGCTCCAGGAAGACTGACAGTTCGGTATTCGGTCAGCGGACGGGAATCAAATAAGTGAAAATCTCGTTTGTCTGCGAGCCAACTTGCTAGCTCCTCTGCTTCGATGTGCGGAGTTTCACACTCAGCCTCTACCACCTCACCGAATGCCTTCGACACGATGTTGCTTCCCGAAAACAACCGAAATCCTGCAGATTTCCAAGCACTGTTGCCGCCGTCAAGAACGTGGACATCCCTATAGCCAGCAGCTGCCATGAGAGTGGCGATGGCGGGCGCATCGGCGGCATCTTCACTCGTGAGAACAACGCGGGTTGACAGACGCGGCACAAGTGCAGGAAGCAAAACTTCTATTTGTCCGCGCGGAATATTAGAGGCAATCAAAATATGTTCGTTTGCAAACTGACCACCTTCGCTGATGTCGAGAACTGCAATCTCATTTCTGTCGTGTAACCACTCCCGGAGTTGAAGAACGGAAACTGTTTGATACGTCAATTTCGCAGCCCCGCTTCCTTCATTAAAGGAATCACACGTTCACCGAAATACTCAAGATCTGGGAGATAGTCATAGAAGTTCACCTGTATCCCATCGATGCCGCAATCATGTAACTTCAGCATCTTTTCCACAACCTGTTCAGGAGTTCCGACCATCTGCATATTTCCTCCCACAGCCAGGTCGTCGCGCATCGCGCCTTTCCACGACACCGTGTCGCCACCCGTAATGAATTTAAAAAAATTGTCAAGTGCGACGGGGTCTGCGTGATCAATAAATGCTTGTTTGCGTGCCTTGGCTTCTTTTTCGGTGTCGGCACAGATGACATGAGGATTGATGATTGTTCGAACGGAATGTCCAGCGTCAAGGGCTTGCTTTTTAATCTTCGTATTGTGTTCTTTTAGCAAACCGTAGACATCAGATCCCGCCGGACGGGTGATGAACAACAAATCTGAATGCTTCGCAGCGAAATCAACTCCAACACCACTACTTGATGCGTTGACAATAATGGGGCGACCGTGCTTAGGTTTAGGAGAAACAAAGCCTTTCTTCATCTTGAAATGCGTGCCGCTGAAATCAATGTTTTCCGTCGAAGCCCATAGTTGTTTCATGGCGTTCATTAGTTCATCTGCAATTTCATATCGCTTGTCGTGCTCTATCGGTTCAATACCGAACATCTCAAAATCTTCGGATTTAATGCCCGTCACCATGTTGATTCCCCAACGCCCATTCGACATGTGATCAAGGGTCGCGGCGTACTTCGCCAGAAGTAAAGGAGTCCACCCGTACAACACGTGAACAGTTGAGATCAGCATGATGTTGTGTGTGAGAGCCGCTAGACCCGCCGTCACCAACAGGGGGTCTTGAGTGTTCTCTCGAAATCTCATTTCTCCGCCAAGTCCACCAGCGCCGTGCCACTGAGCGAGCCCAAACACCAGGTCAAAGCCCAACTCCTCAGCGCGAACGGTGCATTCCGCGTTGTAATCAAACGTCCAGTCCGTTGCGCGTGGATACAACGACGGTGTCCATGCCCCGTTTTGCAGCGGAATAAAGAGGCCAAGAATCATCTTGTTCTGCGCGGCACGTTCCAACGGCGTCAGGCCATCTGACTGGTCATGTGGCGTCGCAGTACTTATACGTGGCATGAAATTCCCCCTAAATTCAAGTGATTACTGAAATATAGTCCGTACCGTAGATTCCCGTTCCCCCACAAGGCAACCCACAGAAACAAAGAGCAAATTTTGGGTGTATTTTTTGCCAAAATCCGAGCAAGTGCTGGTTCGTTCAGTTAGTTTTCTCAAGCCTGACGCGGGAAAGCCTCGCGCAGAAAGGAATAATCACTCACGGATCAGCACCGAGCAAACGTCGTACGGACCGGGTCAGCAGACAACGGCGTGCGCCACCCGCCACGGGCGAACCCTCTACCCAACAGGGAGGAGTTCTCATGGACGCACAACTGGACGGAACACAAACAAGTGGCCGAAAAGGGATTTCATACGACTGGCAAGCATTGCTCGTGCCAGCAGAACCGGAGTTCAGCGAATCGCTGAACAACCTCATCGACGATGACGTTGTCGTTGCGGAGCGTGGGAACTGATACCCATTAACGCAACAACTTCATCCCTCATACCCCGTCGCATTCTTGTTCTTGGTTGCGGCGGTGTTGCTCAGTGCACACTTCCACTGCTCGTTCGCGATGTGAAGATAAACCCAACAACAATCACTGTTGTTGACTTTCTCGATAATCGCTCGCGCATTGCCGATCTCATCGCACAAGGCGTGCAGTACGAGATTGGTCGCGTGACACCTGAGAATCTCGACGAGTTCTTGTCGGCTCGTGTCTCCGATGGCGATCTGCTGTTGGACCTTGCGTGGAACATCGATGCGCCCACCATCTTGAATTGGTGTCACGACAACGGTGTCCGCTACCTCAACACTTCAGTGGAACTGTGGGATCCATATGAAGACATGGCCGCAACGCATCCGCTAGAGCGCACTCTTTATGTGCGCCACCAATCTCTACGCAAGATGGTGAATGGGTGGGGCGGTAACAGCGGCCCAACGGCAGTTCTTGAACACGGTGCAAACCCTGGTTTGGTGAGCCACTTTGTCAAGCAAGCTCTGGTTGAGATTTCAACGAAGATTCTGTCGGATGGTCTCGCAGGAAATCATCAAT
>JBIIJW010000022.1:0-12721 GCA_044233525.1 Ilumatobacteraceae bacterium
TGATGCGAACATCACAACATCTCAACTCTATCGGGAGCCAGTTGGGACTCCCCTACAAGGCCTAGCTCTTGCGAACGGCGTGGAAAATTGTGCGAGTTCCACCAGCCAAGAGCATCTTTGACTTGATTGTGAAACGCTCGTTCAACAAACGCTCGAATTCATCCAAATTGAAGTCATCGTGAATGCCTTCACGCTTATTCGTGAGGAGTTTTCGAACCATTGGGTCGTCGGCATGTGGCATTTCAATGATGAGCTCTGGAGTGAGATCTCGGAACATATCCAACTGCGCTGCAATCGGAATGTTGAATGTGATGGCCATGTGATGGATCACCGCAAGAGCCATCACAATGTCTGGACGACCACGGTCGAAAACGCCTGGACGCTCTTTTCCGCGCCAGCCGATTCCACCTCCCGAATCTGTGAGGTCGACATAAAGAGGAAGGATTTTGGAGTTCTTCTCTGCCTTCAACTCGTTGTACAACCGGTCGATGACAAGTGGATCGGCATCCATTGCAACCACGTAATCGGAATGAGCAGATGCAATTCGGCTGAAGACGCCATCGTTACAGCCAATATCCCATACCTGTCGACGCGGAGCTGATGCAACAGCGTCGCGAACGAACTTCTGTTTTTCATCCAGGCTGGACTCTAAGTAGTGGCCGCGCTCTGAATAGTTAGACCACGTGGACTTCTTGTCTCCCAGCGACAACTTCTGCACAATCTTTTCTAACTTGCGCATCGTGGCGTCGAGAACTTGTGCATTCATTCCTGCCTTTGCCGAAGCTTGCTTCACATCGGTATTGGAATCTGCAAAACGTTCCGATGCAGCAGCATGAAGCACCACATGAGTGAGTCGACCTTTACGTGGACGCAACACACTGCCTGGAAGAAGTTTGCGCATGGTGCTCGGAGAAATTCCGTTAACAGACCCACGCAAAAACGGCTGATACTGCACGCCCAAGTACGCCTGCAGCATTAACGGATACAGAAACATCTCGCAGAACTGCTTGTAGCCGTACCACGGATCTCCTTTTTTTCGCTTTTCAAAGGAGCCGGCATCAATGAACTGCGCCTGTGCCCCAATGAATTGCACGTTGTATGGCGTGGCGTCTTTCAACCCAACACCGTCGGCCAACGTTTCTCTTGTGAGCTTCAACTGCAACAATGCCGCGTCTTTCAGCATGGAGAATGTCCACTCGTAGGGGTACGAGACAAATGGAAGCATCGGATGAGTCATTGCTGCCATCCACGGCGCAGACAATCCAACAGCCGAAGGGTCCACCACGGTGGATTCAATGAGTTCTCCGGACTGCAACGCAGACTGAATGGATTTCTTCTTCCACACAGCCTCAATATCGGTGGCACCCTTTGCAGTAAAAGCGCGGACAACACGGCCATCGCCGATAAAGACTTTGCTCAGGGGGTCACGAAAAGAGCCTGGATCTTGCTGAACGCTCGACATGGGACTAGTCGTGTGCGTTTTCGGAGTCGTCGTCGGCTGGTTCAGTGACGAGTGGCTTACCCGTGACCTTTGAACGCAAGCGGGCCATGCCCATCTTGACCGCGACGACAAGCCCGGCAAAGCCACCGGCAACCGCGGTGATGATCATGCTGCCGGTTCCGGCATCTAAGTAAGAGAACATGGCGACAAGGCTACCCCACAGGCTCCGCTCTAGCCTGAAACCTCTCAAATACTTCTCGGCTGACGGTGAATCCTCGTTAGCATCGGCGCGTGCCACAAAAGCCTGACACCACCGCCATCACGGCCGGCCGAGATGGCTCTTCGTCGCTTTCTCCAGCGCTCTGGCCATCGACGGTCTGGGAGTCTGAAAGCCTTGACGACGCAACGCGACGCGCCACGGGCCTGCGTAGCGACCACTTTTATACGCGTTTTTCTAATCCCACTGTGACTCAGTTTGAGGAGGCCATCGCCGAACTTGAAGGTGCAGAATCCGCTCTCGCCTTTGGGTCGGGCATGGGCGCCATTGCTTCGTTGGTCTTTTCGCTCTGCAGCACTGGTTCACACATCGTTGCTCAGAACAACATTTATGGCGCCACCGCCACTTTTCTTCAAGGCCCCTGCGCACGATTTGGCATTGAAACAACTTTTGTAGACCCCACCATTCCCGGATCGTTTGCCGCCGCAGTGATCCCTGGTCGCACCATGCTGGTCATCGCAGAGACTCCTTCGAATCCGCGTCTCACTATTTCAAACCTTCAAGAACTCGGTTCGATTACCGGACCATTTACTGTTGTCGATTCAACTCTTGCCACTCCGCTTGGGCAACGACCACTTGATTTTGGCATCGACATCGTGATGCACTCAGCAACCAAAGGAATTGGCGGCCATAACGATGCACTGCTTGGAGTCTTGGCTGGAGAAGCCGATCTCATCAATGAAGTGTGGTCATACGCTGTCATGCACGGCGCATCAGCCTCACCCTACGACGCACTGAATGCGCTTCGAGGCATTCGTACTCTTGGTGTACGTACCGAACGACAGAACACATCTGCTCTCACTCTTGCCAATATGTTGAGCAACCATTCCTCGGTCACCGCTGTACATCACCCATTTCTTGAGTCTCACCCGCAGTATTCACTTGCGAAAGCACAAATGCGTTTCGGCGGATCGGTGTTGTCCTTCGAGATGAAAAATGGTGTTGACGCATGTCGGACATTCGTTGAACGTCTACAACTTGCACATATCGCAACATCTTTCGGTGGCCCAGAAACTCTCGTCTGTCATCCCGCAAGTAGCACCCATGTGGGAGTAGACAAACACACACTCGACAAAGTTGGTGTGACGCCTGGACTTCTTCGTTTATCGGTGGGACTAGAAGATGTCGCCGACATTGTTGGCGACGTTCAACAAGCGCTCTCGAATCTCTAGATCTTCTTCGGTGGGCGTGGAATGAACTGGCTGGTGCGAGCCACGTAATCGGCATAGCCCTCTCGACGTCGCGACAGAGACCGCTCCAACATGGGAACACCTGAGATCCGCATCAAAAAATACGTCATTGCAATTGGTCCGATAAACCCAATGACACCTGAACCAGTTTCAGCCCCAACAATTCCGATTCCCCACCACAGCAAGGCGTCACCAAAATAGTTTGGGTGACGAGTGAGGCTCCACAAGCCCGTATCAAGCACTTTGCCGACGTTGTCTGGATTCTTTTTGAAACGTGCAAGCTGTGCATCACCGATGACCTCAAACATGAAGCCAACAAACCACACCATGATTCCCATGACGGCAATTGGCCCCACTCCTGGCGTGTCGTCACCGTTTCCGAATTGCACGGGCAGCGACACCACCCACATCAAGGCTCCTTGCAAACCAAAGACAGTGACAAGGCTTCGCAGAGGGAATGATGGCCCAGCTTTCTTTCGCATCGCCTTGTAACGCCAGTCTTCACCGTGGCCGATGTTGCGCTTGCCGAGATACAGAGCAAGTCGTGTACCCCATAAGCCCACCATGACTGCCAAAAGTGTTTGACGACCACTGTTTCCATCAACTGTGATAGCCAACACCCACGATGTAATCGCGAAACCTGCGCCCCACACAATGTCAACAATGGACGCATTCTTAATGAGAACGCTAATCACCCACGTTGTCACCATGATGACTGCAATCGTGATGGCAGCAATCAACATTGCATTACCCATGAACTTCTCCTTTTCGTACGGGAACAATCTTCTCGAACTGACGCGACACTGCTTCATCCATTGCTAACCACTGCGCATCTAGCCAATCAACGAAGGCTTCTCCTGACGCAACCGTACTGCGATGATGTTCAGTGATTTTCACATGGACTCGTATTGCACGACGTGCAAGATGGTGAACGATTCCTTTGAAGGTGTCCAAACCATCAAAACCGCTATGCCACATGGTGATGACATTTGCGTTTGGAACTGCCGCAAGAAGCGCGGATGCTCCTGCAGGCTTTGGTGGCAGCAAGTACTGAAGCTTTTGCAGTCGCGCGGCTCGATGGGGAGATCTGTTCTGCAATCTCTCCATCGCGCGATCTCTTTTTTGTGGATTCGCACGGCTTCCTTCGGGAAAAATTACCGCCACGTCGTTACCCGCTAAGCCTTCGGCCATCTGTTCGATGCCCTGCAACTCGCTTGCGATATTGGCGGATGAACGGTCGATGAAGTAGTTCGGCAAACGATGTCCGACAACGTCGAGACATGGATCCATCTTCAGTTCCTTTTTCAAGACATAACGAGGCTTCAGATGGGCATGCTCTGTCAATACCCATGCGCTCATCACTGAATCAGCAAGGCTGGCGTGTCGACATAACGCCACAAATGGGCCCGGCCCAAGCTCTGAGAATCCCTCAACTTCAATCTGCACCCCAACAGTGACGCGCAGTGCCCTGACTACATTGCGAGTCCACCAGGCCTGCAGCGCATAGTTGAGTGTTTGATTCTTTGCTTGCCCGACCACAAACAAAGTGGCCGCGGCGAACAATCCGCCGGTTTCCAGCCACGCCCAAATAGTGCCAAAGGCAACGAATCTGAGGAGGGGAAATCGCCACCGCCTCCGAACAAGGTCGATGAGCGCCAACAATGGCAACCACACCGGCATCATGACCAACAGGACAAACGCCAACGCCACGACTCCACAGGCCATGACAGGGCGACGAATCCATGTGCGATCCATAACTGCACCCTATTCGCCCGATAGAGCCCATCTGAACCAAACAGGGTCTGCCTTTCGTCTTAACAAAATGTAAAATAAGCCCGTGACTGACCTGGCTTCTTCCTCCACCCGAATCTCATTTCGCGTCAACGGCAAGGATGTGTCGGTGTCGGCCGACCACCCGCACCTTTTGGCCGCCCTTCGGGACGAACTCGACATCACCTCACCGAAAGACGGGTGCTCGCCATCGGGGCAGTGTGGTTGTTGCACCATTCTCATCGACGGCAAAGCGCAAGTGTCATGTACGTACGCGTTGTCGAAAGCAGAAGGACGCGACATCGTCACCCTTGAAGGCATCGATGAAGCCGAACGCAATAAATATTCGTCTGCCTTTGCCGCATGCGGCGGATTGCAATGTGGCTACTGCATTCCTGGCATCGTCGTGCGTGCGAAAGCGCAAGTGGACAAAAAAGGTGCAGACCTCAAGCGCGAGGATATGGCTCGTCATCTCGGCGCGCATCTGTGTCGCTGCACTGGTTATGTCAAAGTTCTCGATGCAATCGAGGCAGTCGCACAAGGAACACCAGTCGACATTTCACTTCCAGGCGGAGTTGGCTCGCGCGGCGTGAAATATGAAGCAGCAGATCTTGCTCTTGGTGATCGTGGATATGTGGACGACATTCGAGTACCCGGAATGCTGCATGGCGCTTTACATCTCACAAAACATGTTCGAGCCGACATTTTGTCTATTGACACAACAGCTGCTCTGGCGTCGCCTGGCGTGGAGGCGGTTTTTACGGCAGACGACATTCCTGGGGCTCACAAAGTGGGGATTATCTACAAGGACTGGCCAGTCATGATTGGCGTTGGTGAACGTACGTCTTATGCCGGCGACGTGTTGGCCATTGTTGTGGCAAAAACTCGCCGTGAAGCCCGAGCGGCTGCCGAGTTGATACACGTGCACTACGCGCCACTTCGACCCATCGTTGATGCAGCAGCCGCTATTGATGATTCAGAAATTGCGGTCTGGGGCACCGACAGCAATGTCTTGTCGCGCAGCGAATATATGCGCGGCGATGTGGATGCGCAACTTGCTTCAAGCGCATTCGTCATTACGGAAACCTTCAATACTCAACGTATTGAGCATGCATTCCTCGAGCCAGAATCAACACTTGCAGTTCCCAATCCTGCAGATGGCACGATGCACGTGTACTCAGGTGGTCAAGGCGTCTGGGACGACCGAGACCAAATTTGTGCGCTTCTCGATATCCCCACCGACAAAGTCACTGTAGAACTTGTGTCAAACGGTGGCGCTTTCGGCGGTAAAGAAGACATGTCTAACCAAGGCCAAACCGCACTTGCAGCTTGGCTGCTGCAAAAACCAGTGAAGTGCACCCTGTCGCGTGAAGAGAGTCTTCTTATTCACGCAAAACGTCACCCCATTCAAATGACGTACACCGTTGGTTGTGATGAAAATGGAAAACTCACAGCAGTCCGTGCACGAATGATTGGAGACTCCGGCTCTTATGCGTCCGTCGGCATGAAGGTGCTAGAGCGCGCAGCAGGACACGCAACTGGTCCGTATCACACACCATCGGTCGACGTGTCGTCAATCGCAGTACGAACAAACAACCCGGTCTGTGGAGCCTTCCGTGGATTCGGAGCAAACCAAGCACAATTCGCGATGGAAGGCTGCCTCGATCGACTTGCCGAAAAGGTGGGGATTTCTGGTTGGGAGATACGGAAGCGAAATGTGATTCACCCAGGCGAAGTGTGGGGTCCTGGTCAGATCATGGACGATGGTTCGCTTGGTGCAGAGCAATGCCTCGACACCATTAAGAGTGCGTACGACGAAGCAGTTGCTGCAGGTAAAGCCGTTGGGTTAGGTCTCGGCCTGAAGAACTCAGGTCTTGGAAACGGATTCCGAGAAGTGACGCGGGCAGTCATTCATTTCTGCGCGGACGGCACGGTTGAAGTGCGTCATGGTTGGACAGAAATGGGACAAGGTGTTCACACTGTTGCTCTTCAAGTCGCCGTCGAAGAACTTGGAATCGATGCTTCCTCTATTCGCGTCATCGTGGACACCACACGGCAACTTGGATTTGGTCAAACCACAGGAAGCCGCGGGACGTTAATGGCCGCCGCAAGCGTGAAGAACGCATGTGAGCTAGCAAATGCTGGTGGTCGCCAAATAGGTGTTGACTATTTGGGCGAGTATGTCGTGGACTGGACTCAGCATCTAGGAGACCCAGGCGTTGAAAACCCCACCATCCACTCTGCATTCGGTTACGCCGCTCAACTTGTAGTGATGAATCCAGAAACACAAGACATTGAGAAAGTTGTCGCCGTACACGACGTTGGTAAAGCAGTAAACCCCACCTTGTGTGAAGGCCAGATTGAAGGCGCAGTTCACATGGGTCTTGGTTATGCCTTAACTGAAGACTTCCCCTCCGACGAGAACGGCTTCCCCACCAACATGACGCTGCGTTCACTTGGCATCTTGCGTCCGAAAGATGTTCCACCAATTGAAGTTGTCATGGTGGAATGCCCACAACCGCGAAGCCCCTATGGGATCAAGGGCGTCGGAGAGATTGGTCTCGTACCAACAGCACCTGCCGTTGCTGCTGCACTACACGCAGCAGATGGACAGTGGCGGACACGTCTACCCATGAAACCAAAGACAGACGATTCAAACGACTAACTCACCAATTGACCAGGAGAACACCATGTCAAGCCCAGCCGCAATCTACTTACAAGATGCACATCCCATCCTCGAGGGAATGGAGTACACCAAGTACGCCGAAGAGAAGGGGTTCGAAGCCGTCTGGCAAGCAGACAGTCGCCTTGTTCGCGACGCCATTGTTCCCATGTCGGCATTTGCTGCGGTGACGGACACCATCAAGATTGGTTCTGGTGTTGTGGACTGTTGGACTCGTAACCCTGCACGACTTGCTGCAACGTTTTCAACTCTTGACGACCTTGCACCGGGACGAGTGATTCTTGGAATCGGTGCTTGGTGGGATCCCCTCGCCGCAAAGGTTGGCATTTCGCGGGCAAAGCCTCTTCGTGCGATGCGCGAAATCATTACTGCTGTGCGGGCATTGTTGGCAAATGAAACCGTCACGATGAACGGCGAGTTCGTGCAACTCGACGGCGTGGAACTTGATTACGTGTACCAAGAGCGTCGTCCAAAGGATGTCCCCATCTACTTGGGTGCAACAGGAATGCAGATGATGGAGTTGGCGGGGGAAATCGCCGACGGAGTCGTGCTGAACTACCTCGTATCTCCCGACTACAACAAAACAGCCATCGAGGCCCTCGCAAAAGGTGCCGATAAAGCTGGACGCAAATGGGAAGAGATAGATCGACCACAACTCGTGGTGTGCAGCGTGCACGAAGATCGCAAAACAGCCCTCGATATGGCACGCCTCATGGTGACGCAGTATCTCGGTCAACAACCTCACATCATGAAGGCCTCTGGCGTTCCGCAATCACTTCTCGACAAAGTGGGCGAAGTACTCACGTGGCCGGCCACACATGAACAAGTTGTTGCGGCATCCAAATTGGTTCCCGATGAAATCGTGCAGATGCTGACAGCGTCCGGAACGCCCGACGATGCTCGAGCGAAAGTTCGTGAGTACATGAAAGATGGAGCAACCTGCCCCATTCTGTATCCACTGGGCGACGTGAAAGCGATGATCGACGCTTTCTCTGGCTGGACTGCCTAACAACGAGCAGCCACCGCATACTCTGTGGTGGTGACTTCGGGAGAACCACTCACACATCGATTGCGTGGCTTTGGTGCGTCCATCTTTGCCGAGATGACAGCGCTTGCTCTTCAGACCAACTCCATCAACCTTGGCCAAGGATTTCCTGATTACAACGGTCCTTCAGAAGTTCTACAGATTGCTCAAAACAACATTGCGTCAGGTGCTAACCAATATCCACCCGGCATTGGTGTACCCGACTTGCGCCGCGCGATCGCAGAACACCAATCGAGATTTTGGAACCTTTCCTTTGATCCAGAAACCGAAGTGTTGGTGACCATGGGTGCAACGGAAGCGCTGGCCGGAGCACTGCTTGGAATCCTAAACGAAGGCGATGAAGTGATCGTCTTTGAACCACTGTTTGATACGTACGCGGGCTGCGTTGCCCTTGCTGGTGCTGTTCTTTCGCCAGTCACTCTGCGACCACAACCATCAGGGCGGTACGGCTTCGACCCAGACGAACTACGGCGAGCAGTCAACGCGAAAACTCGCATGATTCTGCTGAACTCACCCCACAATCCAACCGGGATGGTGTTCACGCGAGAAGAACTGAACGCTGTTGCAGCAATCGCAGAACAACACGACCTGATTGTTGTTTCTGATGAGGTCTATGAACATCTCACATTTGACGATGCCATTCACATTCCCATTGCCACCATCGGGTCAATGCGCGAGCGAACCATCACCATCTCGTCGGGCGGCAAGACATTCAACGCAACCGGGTGGAAAATCGGCTGGGCATGTGGTCCGTCCGCGCTCATTTCAGCAACCCGAATGGCAAAGCAGTTGTTTACATTCGCCGGTGGGACACCATTTCAATCGGCCATAGCCGCCGGACTACGACTTCCGGATTCATACTTCAGTTCTCTCGCTCTCGATCTTGAGACAAAACGGAATCTCTTGATGGCCGCTTTGCACGATTCCGATCTTCACCCCATCACACCAGAGGGCACATACTTCATTACTGCCGACATCAGTCATCGATTCCCCGATATGGACAGCTTGGAATTTTGTCGCCTACTCCCCCGTCAATGCGGTGTCGTCGCTATTCCAGGCGGAGTTCTCTACGACCCACGTCACAGTCACGAAGGAAAACATCTTGTTCGCTTTGCATTCTGCAAACAGCAGTCAACTCTGCAAGAAGCCGCCGATCGCTTGCGCAATTGGTCCTAAGGTATTGAAATGAAAGTTGCCGCAATTCAGCACGATATTGCGTGGGCAGATCGACAAGAAAACTTTGCTCAACTGGAATCCAAAATCCGCGACGCACATGCTGCGGGTGCACAGTTTGTAGTACTGAGCGAAATGTTCTCAACTGGATTTGTTGTCGATCGAAACGACATTGGCGAACCCATCCACGGACCATCTGCACAATTTCTGTCGCGACTTGCAACTGAATTACAGATATGGATCTGCGGAAGTTGTCCAGAGATTGAGGAAGGCGACCCACGACCCTTTAACTCGCTGGTTGTGGCACATCCCGACAGGACCACAAGCAGGTACCGAAAGATTCACCCCTTTACATATGGCGGAGAAGACAAACACTTCCGCGCCGGCCAAGATTTTTTCACGCTCACCATTAACGATGTTCGGGTGTCGTTCTTTGTGTGTTACGACTTGCGGTTCGCAGACGAGTTCTGGGCGCTCGCGCACCGCACCGACCTCTATGTCATTCCGGCTAATTGGCCAGAATCACGTCGCGAACATTGGATGGCGTTACTTCGAGCTCGAGCTATCGAGAATCAGGCCTACGTTGTTGGTTGCAATCGCGTGGGCAAAGGCGGCGGACTTCACTATGTCGGTGACTCAATGATTATCGACCCACTAGGAGTCATCCTTGCTCACGGTGACGCAACAGAAACAACATTGATTGTGGACATTGACCCAGCAAAGGTGTCAGAAACACGTCAGCGATTCCCGTTTCTGCAGGACCGTCGCTAATTGCATCTCCGCCGTTGGCTACTTCATCTCGTAGCGAATAGGGAGATGCTTCAATCCGCCAACAAAGAGTGTCTTCATCAACGATGGCTCCCCGGCGAGTTCCACCGACTTCAATCGCGGAATCAACTCAGTCAAAATTGCCTTAATCTCCATACGAGCCAGCATTGCCCCTAAGCAATAGTGAACGCCGAAGCCAAATGCAAGATGTTTGTTCGGCGATCGAGAGATGTCGAAAACGTTTGGTTTGTCAAAGACTTCTTCATCGCGGTTCGCCGAGGGGTATGCCAACAAGACCGACTCGCCTTTCTTGATCGTGACTCCACTAATTGTGTAGTCCTCTGTAGCGGTGCGCATGAAGTGTTTAACAGGAGTGACCCAGCGGATGATTTCGTCGGCCGCTGTTGAAACTAATGACGGGTCTTTCTTCAGTTTCTCCATCTGATCAGGATTCTCAATGAGAGCTTGAAGGCCACCGGCAATCGCCGAGGCGGTGGTGTCGTGTCCAGCCGTGGCTGCAATGACGTAATAAGAGATTGTTTGCATCATGGTGAGTTCTTCACCATTTATTTTTCCATTAGCGACTGCAGAAGCAAGATCGTCAGTTGGAGACAGTCTGCGCTCTTCGGTTACTTTCGTGAAGTACGCAAAGAAATCCTGAATCACAGCAATGAGGTCTTCTGGAGAAGACCCACGCCGAAGTTCTTCGTCGGAGCTTCCGAACAATTCCTGGGTCAACTTCAACATCCGTGGATAATCAGATTCTGGTAATCCAAGGATGTCCAGAATGACATTCAACGGCAAGTGCATGGCAATATCTTGCGCAAAGTCGCACTCTCCGCCAAGCGACTCCATTTTGTCCACATAACGCTTGGAAAGCTCAGCCAAGCGAGCATCTAATTTCGACAGATTCTTTGGCAAAAACCATTCACTCGTAACACCTCGTAAGTCGCGGTGTTCTGGGTCATCTACATGAATGAGTGTTCGCAACATGTGCCCATTTTCTTCATTCCGACGATCCGAGGTAGCTGGCCCCAAGACGGGACGTGGTTCGTTGATGAAGATGTTGTTGTGGAGTTCAATCTCCAAGACATCTTTGTGTTTCGTGATCGCATAGAACGGATTGAAATGTCCTGTTGGATCGACAAAGTGATGGATAGGTGATTCGCGTCGCAGAATCTCACACGCCTCATGAAAACGCACGTCGTCGGCATATGCGGCTGGATCGGTGAATACGAGTACTGCCTGATCTGGAGTAAGTGTCATAAGGCCCCCTGTGATGACGTCTTTACTATCTTTCCTGATTCATTGGTTGGACGGCAACACGGAGAACCACGACGGTTTCTACCTAAGAAAATCCTTCGAATCTGTCTCGTGGAATCTCTTTTCGCTGCCCACTCAGGCTTTTCACACGAAGAATGCGCACCATGAACCACCGGACATATCGCATGACATAACTACGCAATTCAAGAGTTGCCTTGCGCAGTTTCATGTACTTGTAGCGACGAGCCGCCATCAAGGATTGTTTGCGCACCAGTTCTCGATGAAATTTGGCAACGTGGCGTCTCGGCTTCAAAGTGCCGTAGCCCTTGTTGGGTCCGTCTAGTTGCGGGGTATGGAGGCCTAATTCCTGCAAGAAATTCGCATATGCATACGCAAATTCTCCGAAGACGACCCGATCAGTTTGAGACTCACGAATCTCATCTTCCCCCACTTGGATTGAAACGCAATGACCAGCATCAACAAGCGATTGCACAGTGTTTTCCGCAAACTCGGTTCGACACACCACGAGACTGATTCCTGTCTTCGTGAACACGGTGCTGGGAAGCCATGCATCACCAACCACGATGTCTGCCAAAAAGTTTGAGTGATTGATACAGACGTGACATCTCGACGTATTGAAGTGTCGATCGAAGGCCACTTGGTAGCCAAAATCCACTCGGCGGCTAGCGGTGTATTGCTGCCCATCATGCGTCGTCACAGTGAGCTTGCCGACAGGGCCCCCTCCTCGGTACGAAATATCTGCAATCTCGCTTGGGTCATACCCCAGGTACTCGCCCATGGCATTAATGCTGTGGTGCGAATACTGCCAGCCACACAACAAACCAATGCTCAACGTAATTTTGTCCCGCAAGGCTGGTTCACATTTCTTGACCCATGCGTACAAGCCTTCAAGTTGGCATGGAATCGCAACTATGGCGAGTCGGCCAGGCGTGTCACGCAAGAGATGCAGCGCGCTTGTTTGTTTGAGGTTGTGGTAGATCGAACCAGGCAGTGTGTCAATGTCCTCAGCCGTCGTTACCAGTCGGGACGCGAACTCAATACCATCCACATGGTCCAGCGCAACGACCGCATCAATTTGATTCGACGACAA
>JBIIJW010000207.1:0-3176 GCA_044233525.1 Ilumatobacteraceae bacterium
GCTGGCCGGCACTAACTGAACATCAACAACGGTGGAGTCAACAGACGATTGCGTGTCCGATGACGAACAAGCGCTGACACCCACGAGAAGAGCTGTCATCGTCGCCACAGCAAACATCTTTCTCATACCCCAGAGGGTACCTGCTGGTTTGTCGTGAATGCGGGTTATCGCACTGTGATTCTTAACGAGGTGGACATCTTGGGAAATGAACCCCTCTTCGCGACAGTGAGGCGCAAGACACAGGAGGTTTTCCGCTTCGGAGCCACCAATCGACCCTTCGATATGGAACATGGGCCAGATTCACGCCATGTTTTTGTTCCACGTGACTGCGTCAAGAGGAACGATGTCAATGTCACCCGTGCGCCACGAGACATGGTTGTGCGACGCACCGTGAATCCAGGAATGAGGGACACCGATTGTGGCGTCACGGATTGAATTCCAAATCCCAATGATGTGGAAATAGAAAAGGTGTAGGTCACACCATTTTGTAACCCGCTGATGAAGCACGCCGTTTCTGTTGTGACACAGCCAGCAGAGGGTGGCGATGAAGTGATCACATACGTTGCGTTTGATACCGGTACTGCAACCCAATTCAACGTGACAGCCGCATTCAATGAGGCAGCAGAGGCAATGATCGGGGCGCTTGGTGGTGGTGCCGGGATCACGGTCGTCGACACAGCTGGCCCAGTGCCATCACTATTTGTTCCAGTCACAGTGATGGTGTACGTGGTGCCATTAGTGAGCCCCGTGAGCGAACACATATTGCCACCAAGAGTGGAACATGTTGCGTTACCCGGAGTTGCGACAACTGTGTATGTGACCTCGGGAGTGTTCCCCGTCCATGTGACAACAGCACCAGAATCAGCTGGCACCGTGACAAGCGATGAGACTTGCAATGGCATTCCTGTGGGTATGTACAGCAATCTGTTGGGTGTTTGCGGCGATCGACCAGCATTGAAATATGTAATTCGATTCAGCGTTGCATTGGTGCTGAGCCAATTCCACGCAGGAGTCAACCCACTAGCCAACGACATCGGGGCCATTGACAATGACTGTAGGTACAGAGCCATTGCACCACTGACGAATGGTGTTGCCATCGACGTACCCGAGAGAGTGGCATACGTGTTTGTGTTGCCGTTGAGATACGGATACGCCGAGACAATCTGTTGACCGTTGTTCTCATTTGTTCCACCTGGGGCAAAGATGTCAACGCAGTCGCCGTAGTTGGAGAAATAACTCTCTGTGTCGTTGATGGTGGATGACGCAATAGAAATTGTTCCAGGCGTTGACGCAGGAGTGGAACCACATGCCGACACCGCACTATTTCCCGCAGCGGCGGTCACAATGACGCCTTCATTCAACAGAGCTGCAATTGCGCTGTCGACGGTTGCAACTTGCTGACCAAAGCCAACGCTTAAATTCACCACTGCCTTTTCGTAGGGATCGTGATCAGCAAGAATCCATGCGAGTGCTTCGAGAATCATGGTGCGAGTTCCATTGCCACAAGAATCCAAGGCACGAACTGGGATGATGGTGGCGTTTTTTGCTACGCCTACTGAATCGCCGGCAGCAATTCCCGCCACATGAGTTCCATGGCCGTCGTTATCAGTGCGACCAAAGTCTGAGACATCGGGCTGTGCTGGATTATCGAACTGCGCTGGATTGACTGCAAATGAAGGGCTATTCAGACAAGGTTCAATTCCTGGCCGCGGAACTGTATTTGGATTCTGATTCCACAAATTGAGGGCGCCGTTGTAACTAGAGAGTGCACTGCTACTCGCGCGATAACTCCAACCGTTGGCAACACGCGAACCAAACTCTGGATGGCTACCCGCTACACCTGAATCAACGATGTAAATGTTGACACCAGTGCCATTTGACGAGAACTTATATGCCCGTTCAGACAGCGTGGGCGACACTGGTGTGCGTTGATCGATGCGATCAAGACCCCACGACACTGACCCACCAGGGCCTGTGACTTGGGGAGATGATGTCACCATCTTTCGCGCCACCGGCTCTGGTTGCTCAACGGTTGATGCAGATACTGGAGCCTGACCCACCACTGCCAGCGTTGAAACAACAAGCGAAACAAGCGCCAGCCGTCTCATGGAATATGCACTCCTTGCATCACCGCAGCATTCACGGTGTTTTCCATTAAGCAAGCAACAGTCATTAATCCTGTTCCGCCTGGCATCGGAGTGAGTGCACTGGCAATACCATTGACCGCTGCAGCGTCAACATCGCCAACAACACCGGATTCGTCGCGCGAGATTCCAACGTCAATCACGACTGCACCTGACGACACATGCTGAGCAGAGATTGATCGCGCAACACCAGTTGCCGACACAATGATGTCTGCCGAACGACACAAGGATGCAACATCTTTCGATTGCGAGTGCGCCAGTGTCACCGTGCAATCGATTCCTTTTCGAGCGAGAAGCACAGACAATGGAAGGCCTACGAGCGTAGAACGCCCAATGACCACCGCATGTTTCCCGGCAGTTGGAATGTTGTAGTGCTGGAGAAGTCGAAGAACTCCCAATGGCGTGCACCCAATATGCCCAGGCAATCCCCGCATGAGGCGGCCCATTGATGCACTTGTTAATCCGTCGACATCTTTCTCTGGTGGCAATAAATCCAAAACGGAATCCGCATTGAGATGGCTCGGCAACGGCAACTGCACCAAGACTCCGTGCACTTGTGGATCTGTCACCAACTCTGTAACGCGCGCCTCAACATCTGCCTGCGTAGCGCTTGCAGGAAGCGCAACATGCACCGATGAGATTCCAATGTCGTTCGCCGTGCGATGCTTACTGGCCACATACTTTTGACTAGGGCCATCGTCACCAACAAGCACTGTTGCTAAGACAACAGTGGGAGACCCTGCTGCACTCAGACGGGAGCGAAGGGTTGCCAAGACAGCATCTCGGGCGGGTCCGCCTGCAAGCACGTGTGTGGTGATGCTGTTCGTCACCTCTTCATCGTACTTGTGAGCGGAATTCCTTTGCTTTCGCGATGTAAAGAATTACTTAAACCTCTTGCACATCAGCGCGAGCTGGAAGGAATTTCAAGGCGCAAAGTGCACCAACAAAGGCCATTCCAGCCGTCACCAAACACGCCGTGGAAAACCCGTGCATGAATGAATCGCTCACGGCAGACAGCACAGCTGATTGGGC
>JBIIJW010000209.1:0-3164 GCA_044233525.1 Ilumatobacteraceae bacterium
ACCTTGTGGGAACGCGCGACGGCGAACCTGTTCCTGGCTTGAATGTCGACGAGTGGACATATGAAGTGGGTCGCGGATGGGTTGCTCCTGGCTTCGACGACCAACTCACGGGCGCCAAAAAGGGCGAGACGCTCACATTCTCCGCCGTCCCGAACGGCACTGAGGAGTCCGCAGATTTCACCATCACGATTAATCGCGTTCAAGAACTCGAGGTTCCAGAACTCACCGACGCTTGGGTGGCAGAGAACATTGCTGACGCAGACACC
This sequence comes from Ilumatobacteraceae bacterium, assembly GCA_044233525.1. Taxonomy (GTDB): domain Bacteria; phylum Actinomycetota; class Acidimicrobiia; order Acidimicrobiales; family Ilumatobacteraceae; genus UBA2093. The sequence goes on from JBIIJW010000209.1 coordinate 267, forward strand.
ATCGACGAATGGAAGTCCGCTCTTCGCACTCGTTATGAAGAAATGCGCATGAACCAAATGCGTCGCACTGTTGTCGATCGCCTCACCGATGAGTTGGAAAAACTTGTTGAGATCGAAGCGCCAGAAGCAATGGTGAACAATGATCTGCAGGCTCGAGTACAAAACACTTTGCAACAATTCCAATCACAGGGCATCGCTCTTGATCAATGGCTGTCAGCAACTGGTCAAGACGCCGATTCGTTTATCGCTGGAATGAAAACGCAGTCAGAAAAGGCTGTCAAGGTCGATCTCGCATTGCGCGCAGTTGCCGAGGCAGAAAATCTGACCGTCACCGACGAAGACCTTGAGGCCGAGTTCGAGCAAATCGGAATCCGAGTTGGTGAGAAAACTGCAAAGGTTCGCCGCGCGTACGAGCAGAACGATGCCGTCACAGATTTGGCAGCACAAATGCAGAAGTCAAAGGCCCTTGAATGGCTCCTCCATCACGTCACCTATGTGGACCAAAATGGAAACGAGATGAGCACCGATACGGTTCTAGGTGAGCATGATCACGATCACGACCATGACCACGAGGGTCATGACCACGACTAGTCAAGGATTCGCGCAATGAATTTTCAGAATTACTACGTTCCTAACGTTACGGAAACAACTAGCCGTGGCGAACGTGTTTACGACTTGTACTCACGTTTGCTGAAAGAGAACATCATCTTTCTCGGCACTCCAATCGATGACACCATCGCAAACCTCATCTGCGCTCAGTTGATTCACTTGGAAAGCGAAAATCCAGATCGCGACATCAACATCTACATCAACAGCCCTGGTGGAGACATCAACTCATTGTTCGCCATTTACGACACCATGCAGTTCATCAAGAACGACATCGCCACCATTTGTCTCGGCCAGGCAGCATCGGCTGCAGCCGTTCTCTTGGCCGCGGGGACGAAGGGCAAGCGTTTGGCTCTCCCGCACAGCCGCGTTCTCTTGCACCAGCCATACGGCCAGGTGGGCTACGGACAGGTGACAGACCTTGAGATTGCCGCACGCGAGATTCTTCGTATGCGTGACCTTTTAGAGGAAATCCTTGCCAGCCATACGGGACAAAGCATTGAACGTATCCATGCCGACACCGACCGTGACTTCGTATTGGAAGCACAAGAGGCCCTTGAGTATGGCATTATCGATGATGTGATTTCATCACGTCAGCTTGCGGACCGCTCCGGTCCAATTCGCTGATTCACATCTCGAGGGAGGGCCTTCGTGGCCAAATTTTCAGACACCGGCGAACTCTTGAAGTGTTCGTTCTGTGGCAAGTCGCAGAAGCAGGTCAAGAAGCTCATTGCTGGGCCAGGCGTGTATATCTGCGATGAGTGCATCGAGCTGTGCAATGAAATCATTGAGGAAGAAGTAGGCGAGCGTTCCGACGTTCGCTTGGAATCTCTTCCCACACCAGTCGAGACTCGCGCTTTCCTCGACGAATACGTTGTTGGACAAGAGCGCGCAAAGAAAGTTCTGTCGGTGGCGGTATTCCATCACTACCGTCGCTTGCAATACCTGCAACAGAACACGGGTATTCGTCGCGACGAGGTGGAATTGCAAAAGAGCAACATCCTCATGCTTGGCCCTACTGGCTGCGGAAAGACTCACCTCGCTCAAACTCTGGCTCGAATGCTGAATGTTCCATTCGCAGTTGCAGACGCAACAGCTCTGACGGAAGCCGGTTATGTCGGTGAAGACGTAGAGAACATTCTGTTGAAGTTGTTGCAGGCAGCGGATTTCGATGTGAAGCGCGCCGAACAGGGAATTGTGTACATCGACGAGATCGACAAAGTGGCACGCAAAGCTGAGAACCCCAGCATCACGCGTGATGTCTCGGGCGAAGGCGTGCAGCAAGCGTTATTGAAAATTCTTGAAGGAACCGTTGCGTCTGTTCCGCCACAGGGTGGGCGAAAGCACCCGCACCAAGAATTCATTCAAATCGACACCACGAATGTGTTGTTCATCTGTGGTGGAGCATTCTCTGGGCTCGAGCAAATCATCGAGCAGCGCATCGGTCATAAAGGTGTTGGTTTCCACGCCACCGTTGAATCTAAAGCCGACAAAGATCCTGGTGAGCTGTTTGCACAGGTGCTACCTGAAGACTTGTTGAAGTTTGGGATGATTCCAGAATTCATCGGGCGTTTGCCAATGGTGGGTGCGGTGCACGCGCTTGACAAGCCCGCACTCATGAGCATCCTTACTGAACCAAAGAATGCTTTGGTGAAGCAGTACATCAAGATTTTCGAGTTTGACAATGTGGAACTCGAGATCACTGATGATGCGCTAGAAGCAATTGCGGACCTGGCTCTCACTCGTGGAACTGGTGCCCGTGGTCTTCGCGCAATTCTGGAAGAAACTCTTCTCGATGTCATGTACGAAGTTCCTGGTCGCACAGACATTGCAAAGGTTGTCGTCACTGCAGAATGCGTGACAGACAAAGTAATGCCGGAACTCGTGTCGAAGGGTGCGGCTCGCGCACCACGTCAGCGTCGCGCAGCATCCTGAGGTCGTAGTGAATTTCGAAGAAGCGCTCAACTATTTAGACGAGCACGCCTCTTACGACAAGACAGGCCGCATTACGGACCCGTCCGTGGCGAACATTCAGCAGTTACTTGCGGTGTTGGGCGACCCGCATCGTGATTACCGAGTCATTCATGTCACGGGAACCAATGGCAAAGGCTCTACATCGCAAATCATTACGAAGATTCTCATGGCACATGGGTTGAAAGTTGGCACGTACTGCAGCCCACATCTTGAGAGCGTGCGTGAGCGAATTCTTGTGAATGGTGAACCCATCCATGACGACGATTTCGCAGAATCAGTGGCGGCCATAGCGAATGCAGAGGGAATCTCTGGTGTGCG
>JBIIJW010000210.1:0-3148 GCA_044233525.1 Ilumatobacteraceae bacterium
CTAATGCAACGTGTGTGACACCAGCAGTTGCCAGATTGGCAATGAGATGTTCTAGTTGCCGCACATTAGCGATGGGCAATAAAGGCTTTGGTGTGCTGAGCGTGAGAGGTCGCAAGCGGGTGCCAAAGCCCCCAACGAGCACTACTGCATGCATCAGCCAGGAACAGTTGTTGTCGTTGTTGCGCCAGTGGCCACAGAAGTGGTGGTGGCAGTTGCTGCATTGTTTGCGTCTGCCAATGCTTTCAACTCAGATGACGACGCTGGGATGGGGATGTCGACGCCAGGTGCTGCAATTGCAATAGTGACAGCCATTCCGTCTTTGTCGATTTTGACGTTACGGAAGTCGGTGATGTACTTCTTGTTACTGCCCTCGTTTGAAGAGTCGTCCCACACCAACACCTGAACTTGAGCATCAACTTCTTTGCCCTTTGCGTCTTTGCACTTCAGGCCTTCGGTCTTCAATACTTCGCCGTTGTTCTGGCCGGCTGGGAATGTGATGCCCTTTGAATCAACTTGCACACCGTAGGACTCGAGGAACACGCCCAGTTTTGCGCGATAGCGCGGCAAACCAGCTGGACGCCATTCGATAACACCTGGCGTAGTTGCGTTCAACTGATACTTCGTGGTGTCTGGTTGTTCGGAGGAATCGGCGGGCGCGGTGAGGTTGCCCATGAATTCATCGCACTTGTAAAACCCATAGGCCGCGTACCAGATTTCGCTTGGTGCAGCAGATGAGGCATTTCCAGGCTCTGCTTGGCGCGCATACACGACGAGTGCAAGCCCCAAGACGACCACAATGGTCATCACGGACGGGAACATTGACCCGCCCTGAAAGCGCACTTTGCGACCTTTGCCCTTCTGTGCGAGACGGGCGACCTTTTTTGCTGATGAACCACTAGCCACGAGTAGGAAAGGCTACCTGCTGAGGTTGGCCAGAGTGCTCCCAATCACAAGGAGTCGACAAGAGAAAGGTATGAATGAGCCACTGCAGCGGGTGAAACATGTTTTTGCACCCATTGCCGACCCCGTTTGCCCATCTCTTCCGCCATTGCGCGATCATTGAGTAGCCGGGTCAACGCGTTGATGAATTCAGACTCACTATCCGGAAGCACCGACAGCCCAGCTCCACTGTCCTCGAGAATTCGTGTCACTTCTGTTCCTGCATCGATTGCGGCCACAACAGGGCGAGCTGCAGCCAAAATGCTGTACGTCTTCGAGGGGACACTGACAGCACCGAGTCCTGCACGAAGTGGGACGACATGAATGTCACCCGATGCCAAAACCTCAGACACTCTCTCGCGCGGTTGATAGTTGGCGAAGTGCAGATTCGGTATTCCGGCAGCCAATGATTCGAGTTCGGCGCGAGCAGACCCCTCACCGTTGATAACAAACGACACCTGAGGGAAATGTTTCGCCGCAGCGATCATGAGCGTGAGCGATTGTGAGTAGCCAACATTGCCGGCATACATGACCACTGTTTCTTCGCCAATGCCCAACTCGGTGCGATACGCGGTATCGCGTGATTGCGGAACAACGCGATCTGCATCCACAAAGTTGGGAATGACATGAATCTTCTTCTGATGCCGTGGTGCAACCTTTGCCAGCAAATTGTCTTGAAGGTCTTTTGACAGAACAACAACCGCATCTGATCGGTGATAGCTCGTTCGTTCTAGCCATCTGGCCACCGCAATGATTCTCTTGTTGGTAATGGCACCTGTTTCGATTGCAGCGTCTGGAAACACGTCTTGAATATTGAATACGGCCTTTGTGAAACGAAGCCGAGCCGCCAGCCACCCTGTTAATCCCAACGTCAATGGAGGAGACATCGAAATAATTGCGGCGGGGCGACGAAGCAATCCCCCTGCAAACAAAGTGCACACTCCGGCCACAGCGCTGAAGGCACCAAACCCAATGGCGCGCCGTAAAAGATTTGTTTTGCTTTTGCCGGGAAACGGATGAACTCGAATGACAGAACCCCACGCTGTCTTTTCTCGGCGAACCAAACGCCCACCCCAGCCATCTTCAATGGCATGCGTTCGATACCACGGAAGTGCAGTGACAACATGTACTCGTCGGCCAGCTGCAATGAATTCATCAACGATTCTCGTAATCACTTCACCAGTGGGAGCAGTGTCGGGCGCAAAATGCGGAACGAGGACAACTAGTGGTCGGCTCATCCTGCTTCTCCGTTCAGAACAGAACGATATTCACGAACAAGATCTTCAGCAGACAAAGCAACCGTGAAGTGACGTGCGCGTTCTTTGCCGGCTGCCGTCAGTAGTTCTCTGGAGTGACGCACGCGTCCGAATGCTTCATTCCAATTGTCGAGCGTGAGTGGCGCAATCACGCCGGCATTTCCCACGACTTCTGGAATGCTTCCGCAGTCGCTCGCCAGTATTGGCGCACCCAATTGCATCGCTTCAATTAATGGCGCCCCAAAACCCTCATACTCGCTGGGGAACACCATGGCATCTGCCATTCGCAACAATCCATTTCGATCAGCTGACGACACGCGACCCGGCATGACAACACGATGTTGAAGTCCCAAGTCGTTCACCATTGTCTTCACCACTGCATCGTGTGAACCAGCCGACCCCGCGAAAACGACACGCAATGATTCGTCTGTCCACAACTCGTTTCCATTCGCCATGAGCATCAACAAGAACTGGTGATTTTTATGTGGGTGCGTAATTGCTGGAAAGACAAGTACTGGGCCGGCACCAAGCGAATACTTAGAACGCAGTTCGTTCTCGGCTGTGACATCGTGAGCGAGCGAGTCTTCAATCCCATGACGCACCACACCGATGCGCGATGGAGGCGTTCTTAAAAATTCGGTCAAGGTGTGAGATACAAATTGTGTGGGAACCGCAATACGAGTTGCACGGGCGAGAGACGACGGCACCACTCGTTGCAGATACTTCAACTTAATCGGCCGCACATAGTGTGGATACTGCATCCATTGAATGTCATGAATTGTGAGCAGAGTCTTCGTGTTTCCTCGCCGCGGAAGAGTGCCGCCGCCGTGATGAACAAGGTCGAAAGAGCGAGTTTTCTTAGCCAGCCACGTATGTTCCAACAGAATGCGCACGCTTCGCCGAGCACAAGACGACCGCGCTTCGTGTACGCGAAAGAGTTCTGCCACTCGGGG
>JBIIJW010000211.1:0-3132 GCA_044233525.1 Ilumatobacteraceae bacterium
CACAGGTCGTAGGCATGCGGGTCACGTTCTGGGGTGAGGTCGTCAAGCCATACGAGCGAACGCGCATACTGATATGTGAGGGTGACGGATGCCTGATGGACGCACCCCTGTCGCGTGCACTGCCTTGCCATGGAGAAAACGGTAGTCACCATGGTGACCGAAATCGGCGATGCCGACTGAGGACTGCTACAACCCAGCCGTAGCATGAGGTCATGAGCGAGATGCCACCTCCGCCCCCTCCCCCACGTCAACAGCCGCCACGCAACCCCTTCAAGGGCATGCGCTCGGACAAGACCCCACAAGAGGGCAAGCCACCCATGCCGAAATGGGCCATCTGGGCAATTGTGGCCGCCATTGTTGTCCTTGCCTTCGGAAGCCAATTCTTTGCGCCATCAACCGGAGAAAAAATCTCGTACACCGAATTCTTGGCTGAGGTACGCAGTGGTGACGTTGCAACAATCACCATCAATAACTCGAACAATGTCATCTCGGGTGAATTCAAGAATGGTGGAAAGTTCAGCACCACTGGCGCCGTGAATATGAGCGATGCCGACGAGCAGCTTTTGAAAGAGAACGGCGTCGATTACGACTTCGTCACGCCGCAACCAAATTGGCTCACCAGTTTGTTGCCCATCATTCTTCCATTCCTTTTTGTTATCGCATTCTTTGTGTGGATGCAGCGTCGCGCCATGGGCCAAGCAGGAAACATCATGTCTGTTGGTCGTAGCAAAGCAAAGGCGTACCAAGCAGACAAGCCCTCCACCACATTCGCCGACGTTGCCGGATACGACGGTGTGAAGTTGGAAATTAAAGAAGTGGTCGACTTCCTTCGTATGCCAGAACGCTTTAAGGAAATCGGCGCGCGCGTCCCCAAGGGAATCTTGCTTGTCGGGCCTCCTGGAACTGGAAAGACTCTGTTTGCACGTGCCGTCGCTGGCGAAGCGGGTGTTGGTTTCTTGTCGGTCACCGGATCCGACTTCATGGAAATGTTTGTTGGCGTTGGTGCTAGCCGTGTTCGAGATTTGTTCCAACAGGCACGCAAGATGGGTAAGGCCATCATCTTCATCGATGAAATCGATTCCATCGGACGCAAACGAGGCGCTGGTCTTGGCGGCGGACACGATGAGCGCGAACAAACGTTGAATCAAATGCTCGCCGAGATGGACGGCTTTGAGACCACTGAAGGCATCGTTATCTTGGCCGCAACAAACCGTCCAGACATCTTGGATCCTGCACTGTTGCGTCCTGGCCGCTTCGACCGCCAAATCATTGTTCCACTTCCAGAGTTCGAAGAGCGCCTTGCAATTCTCAAAGTGCATTCACGAGATAAGCGCATGGGAACAGATGTCGACCTCGACACCATGGCAAAGGCAACTCCCGGCATGAGCGGTGCAGACCTCGCCAACCTGGTGAATGAAGCTGCACTGTTTGCGGTTCGTCGTGGTTCTGCTCAGATTGAACGAATCGACTTTGAAAATGCCCGCGACCGTGTCGTTATGGGTGCACGTCGTGAAAGCCTGGTGCTGACCGCAGAGGAAAAGCGCGCCACCGCAATTCACGAAGGCGGCCACGCCGTGCTGGCCACTGTCTTGCCACATTCAGATCCACTCCACAAAGTCACCATCCTTCCGCGAGGAATGGCCCTTGGCGTCACATGGACACTTCCAGAAGAACGTCATACCTACTCACGTGAATTCTTTGAAGATCTCATTTGCAAAGCAATGGGTGGACGCGTTGCAGAAAAGATTGTGTACGGACATTTGAATTCTGGCGCCGCAAACGACCTTGAACAGGCCACATCCATTGCACGACGCATGGTGCGCGAATGGGGCATGTCCGACAAAGTCGGCCCGATGGCGTGGAATGGTCAACAACAGGTATTCCTCGGCGAAGACCTCATGACAAGTGGTCGCGAGTACAGCGACTCCACAGCAAAGCTGTTAGACGATGAAATCTCACGCATCTTGCACGAGCAAGAACAACGTGCACACACTCTCCTTACAAACCACCGCAAGGGGTTAGAGCTTGTTGCTGAGAAACTTCTGGAAGAAGAAACTATTGACGGCGCCGCTGTTGGTCGCTTAGTGCAAGAAGGACTCAGCCAGCCGTCGCCTACTGACGCTTAGTTATTCCGGTCGAGAGTTTTCTTTTCTACCGTCACACGGATCTGGTGTTGAGCCAGGCTCTCTACATTCAGCAACTGCAGCCCATAAATCTTGAGCCTTCACGGGACCCAAGAACCCGTTACGGACAACTCCGCGTTGATCCGCAATCACCAATGTTGGAACTGCGTCGATGTTGTATCTGCGATGCAACTCGGGGTTTTCTGTGTAATCAATTCGCTGCACCACCACGTCACGAGACGCTAAGACAGTTGCCTTGTTGGCTACGTCTGCACACGTGTTGCACGTTGCCGATGTAAAGACGGCAACCAACCATGGAGACTGCGGGGACTCAAAGTCACCACGGTCTAGCTGCGTGGGCATATGGAAACTGCCCTGAGTTGGCGCATCTGTTCGACGTTTACGCAAGACAGCCGAGACCCCAACTGCAAACACCATCGCTAGTGCAACAAGCAGTACCTGGGTCATCACTTCATTCTCACAGGCAAGGCACCCACAATGCCAAAACCAATCAAACCGTGACCTCGGGTCGTACGACGTTGCACCGCAACTGGAACTGATGCAGTGATAATGACTTCGCCGTCTGAGACTCCATCTGGAACATCAAGGCTGACGAGCGATGCTGCACCTAGTGGAACATCAATAAATCCGGGCAACTCACGAACGCCACCTGGACCAACCGCAGACACGGTGAATGTGCCGTCCACTGCAGTGGTGTTGAGAATAGAGATGGCGTTTCGAGCACCCTTGCCAAGCCCAGATGGGATTCGCCATTTCTCGCTCAGTAATCCTGCGGGAATTCCATTGACAATGGCTGTGAACGCGCTGGTATTTGTTTGTTGACTGAGGACGTGCTCAACCACCAATCGAGTTGAGTTCAATGCTGAGACCAACATCGCATGATCTCCCTTTGGAAGATCTGCAATGGAATCGGTGTTAATGGTCACGATTCCGCCGGCAGGAATATCTACAGCTTGTGAAGGCAATGCTGCTTCAGTGGGTTGATCGA
>JBIIJW010000212.1:0-3111 GCA_044233525.1 Ilumatobacteraceae bacterium
AGTAGTCGGTCTTCGTGTGACGGGTGTTGTCGACGTAGCCACAGCACAAGTCTTGAAGGTGGCCGTCGCGCCAACAACAACCGCAGCGCCAACAACAACCGCAGCTCCGACCACGACCGCTGCTCCAACGACAACCGCTGCCCCAACCACTACAGCAGCACCAGTCGCTACGTTTCCATTGACACTCGAAACTCTCCCTGTGCGCGGCAATCGCGGAGCTTCGGTACTTGCTGTACAGAACGCATTGAAGAACGCTGGCATGACCGTGCGTGGCGGAATTGATGGAATGTTTGGTTCAGGAACGACTTCTACTATTCAGGCCTTTCAAACCGCAAAAGGTATTCCCGTTACCGGACTCTTGGACCCATCAACAGCAATCGCTCTTGGTCTCATTGCACCGGCTCCTGCACCTGCACCGGCTCCTGCGCCAGTTGCCACACCAGTCGCGGCTACAACCCCGAACAACTTCTTGACCGCATTGCCACGTCGCGGCAATCGCGGAGATTCTGTTGCGCTGGTGCAGCGTGCATTGATTGCAGCAGGTATCCAGGTCAATGGTGGTGCTGACGGTGTTTTTGGTGGTGGGACAGCTTCTGCAATCCAGGCATTTCAAACTGCGAAGGGCCTCAACCCAACAGGTCGTCTCGACCAGCGCACCGCCATTGCACTCGGAGTCGTTGCACCTCCTGCAGTTCAACTTGCAGTGTTCCCTGTTCAAGGTCCATGTTCATTTGAAAACACATGGCATGCTCCACGTGGTGGTGGCCGTCTTCACTTGGGCGTCGACATCATCGCCAACGAAGGGAACCTCATCTATGCGGTTGCCGACGGAACAATCACAAAGGTGTACTCCACCGCAACAGACCGTCTTGCAGGTAACGGTGTTCGTTTGACAACAGCTGATGGCACCTACTTCTTCTACGGTCACTTCAAAGCAATTGCTGACGGCATCACAGTTGGCACAAAGGTGAAGGCTGGACAAGTCATCGGTTATAACGGCAAGACCGGTGCAACAAACACTCCGCACCTTCACTTTGAAATTCATCCACAAGGTGGCGCAGCAATTGATCCAACATCTGCTGTAGCTGCGGTCGATGCGTGCCACATCACTGCTCCACGTTCGTAACTAACAACAACGACAACACAATCTCTTCCGGCTCACCGCTGATCCAAGGTGGGCCGGAAGTTTGTGTTTACGGGCGAACTTCGTAAAAGGCGTTGATGCTGTGTTCAACATCCATTCGTCGAAATTGAGAAAAACCGGCTGACCGAGCCATGTCCTCGGCCTTTTGTCCCGAGAGACCAAGAGTTCCCAGTCCTTCGCCGTCGGCGGTGGACATCGCTGACGACATGCAACTCAAGACGCTGATTCCATACAACAATGAAGCCATGGGATTCTTCTTGACGTTCATTTCCAGTGAATCGTGAGCCTTGATATCTACCAGCAACCAGGTTCCATCATCTTTCAAAGAACCACGAATAGTTTTCATCATTTCTGTGGGATGGGTCATGTCGTGAATGCAGTCGAAAGTGCAGATGAGGTCGAAAGATCCTTCGATTGGTTCATCCCGGGGGTCAGCAAAAGAAACATTCGATAGACCCTCTTGCTGCAGCCGTTCATGAGCACGCTGTAGAGCAAAACGTGAAATGTCGTAGCCAACAATCTCTGATGCGGGAAATGTCTTGCCCAACAGAATTGCGAGGCCTCCAGCTCCACATCCGATGTCGGCCACTCGTGCCCCTAGTTTTAGTTTCTCTTCGATCCCCTCAAGCTCTGGAATGACGCGAGGGATCAGAAAATTCTGATTCCAGGGTTCAAAGCTGCGTTCAATGCCCACCGCACCTTCTGGACCATGTGAGTCGTAGTCATACCCAAGACCCGTTCGGAAGGACTCAGGCATATTGTTCAAAGCATTCATCGTTTGGGGAAGGCGATGAAACATACCCATTCCATAAGCAGGGTGTTGCGGCGACGCGAGAACCAACTTGGCTTCTGGCGTGAGGTAGAAAACGGGCTGGTCAGCGGCCAAGTCGTCGCATGCAACAATTCCGGCCGCTACCTGGTTGTGTAACCATTCGCGCACCCAGCGCTCGTGGAGAGAAGTTCGATTCGCGAGGGAAGCAGATGTCTCCCCTTTTTGGCTTGTAGCGAGAGATTCGTACAACCCAAGTCGGTCGCCCAAATGAATCATCCCCGATGTGACCGCCCCCTCAAGTTTTGAAAAGACGACAAACGAAAACATTTTCAAGGCATCGGGATTAACAGACTCGAGTTCACTCATATCAACACACTATGTCTCGCGAGGTTCTGCGACGACGTCTTAATAGGTGCGCAAGTGCTGTGGAAGATGGTCGTTTCCAGACAATGTTCGTAACCCGAAGGTAATGCCATCACCCAAGCGCAATGCCGAAATGACATTGATTGTTGCATGGCCGATAACGAAGCGCTCCCACTCCCAAGGCGTTGGTTGCAGGCCCAGCATGTGACACAGCGCAACACTGCCTGTTCCAGCATGACAGATGAGGGCAATACGCTTGCCGTGCTGATAGTGAGGTAATTCTGTCCACACAGGCAAGGTGTTATCGGTGCGTTGTAAGCCTTGCTTCAATAAGAAATTAAGAGTCCCATCGTTAATTCTTGAGACGAAATCCATCACATTCTCGCCACCATCGAGTCCTAGCCAACGTTCATGAGAGTTCTTCTGCTTCTCGGCCTTCCACGCCTGTTGTGCTCGCTCTTCTGGAGTTCCGTGCCACATCGGATCACGAATCTCTTCCAACCATTCAGCAACAACCAACTCTTTGTTGAGGATTTCAAGAATTGGTTGAGCGGTCTGTTGAGCCCGCAACAATGGCGAGACGAAGATGTCATCAAAATGATCGTCCTTCAAAGAAGATGCAACAACTCTGGCTTGCTCATGACCCAACGAGGTGAGTGGAGGATTGACGACGTTCAATCCATCTTTCACCCACTCTGGCTGAGCGTGCCGAATAATGACAATCTCCATCTCTCTACTCCACCGGAACGGAAAAATTTATGTTGCAGGCGTCAAAAGCCTTTTGGAATTGTCCCTGATACTGCGCCAAGTTTGCGTTTGCACCACTGACATC
>JBIIJW010000213.1:0-3092 GCA_044233525.1 Ilumatobacteraceae bacterium
CTCGTCACATTGCTCGACCTTGAGGTCATTGAAGTCAACATCTTCCGTGGATATTCACCTGAAGAGAACCGCGTCCGAGTGTTTGGTGGGCAGGTCGCAGGCCAATCGCTTGTTGCCGCATCGCGCACCGTCGATGAGAAGTCTCGCTTCGTTCATTCGCTGCACGCATACTTCCTTCGCCCTGGTGATCCCACCGCACCAATCTTGTATGAAGTCGACCGACTTCGCGATGGGCGCAGTTTCACAACGCGGCGTGTAGTCGCAATTCAGCATGGAGAGGTCATCTTTAACCTCCAAGCAAGTTTCCATGAACCAGAAACCGGTTTGGAATGGCAAATCGCTTCGCCCACAAACATGGCCAACCCTGAAACATTGCCCGACTTCAAAACACGCATGGCGCCATTCAAAGAAAAGATGGGCGACTGGTATCACCAGCCACGCCCCATTGACTTGCGCTATGTCAACGGTTCCCCGTTTGAACGTCAAGGTGTTGAATCTTCGGGACAACAAGTGTGGCTTCGCGCAGATGGAACGTTGCCCGACGACCCCGTCCTCCACGCATGGAACGAAGGCGGAGTACAAATGGCCAGCCTCGACCACGCCATGTGGTTTCACCGTCCGTTTCGCGCAGACGACTGGCTGCTCTACGACCAAGTGGCATTATCCACGTCAAACTCGCGCGGACTCGCTGGTGGGTCCATCTATACACAAGATGGACAACTAGCCGTCACCGTTGTTCAAGAAGGACTCATCCGAGTCAAGCCAAACGGATGAAACGCATCTCACTTCTGCTCGGCGTCCTCGTTCTTGCCGGATGCGGAACACAAACTGAAGTGCTGACATCGACTACAACGTCAACAACTGTTTCGACAGAGCCAGTGAACACCACAGTTGAATACTCAACCACTGTCATTGGAAACATCGAGTCGCCTGTTGATCTTGTGGAGCGTTCACAAGAAGACTCGTGGATGTATGTGGTCTCTCAATCGGGAATCATTCAGAAATGGTCCCGAGATGGAAACCAGCGCACCACAATTCTCGATATTTCTGACGCCACCGACGTTGGTGGAGAGCGGGGACTCCTCGGGTTAGTTTTCCGCGAAGTCAATGGAGTTTGGCACGCGTTCTTGAATCGCACCGACAAGAACGGGGACACCGTCATCTCCACTCTTCCTGTCAATAGCGACGGAACATTCATGTCTACGTCTGACCCAGGCGCTGTTGTCATCAAGATCGACCAGCCCTACTCAAATCACAATGGCGGCGGTCTTGCCATTGGCCCAGACAACATGCTGTATATCGGCATGGGAGATGGTGGAAGTGCAAACGACCCCGAGCGACGCGCACTAGACATGACCTCGCTCTTAGGAAAGATGTTGCGCATCAATCCACGTCCCACTGGGGGCTACGACATACCCACCGACAACCCCTTTCTCTCCTCTGAAAACCCTGAAATCTGGGCAATCGGTGTGAGAAATCCGTGGCGATTTACCTTTGATCCACACGGCACCATGTGGGTTGCAGATGTGGGCCAGAACAAGTGGGAAGAAATCACCGCGCTCCCCGCCAGTGATGGTTTTGCTGGCGGCCGCGGAGCAAATCTTGGTTGGAGCGCCTACGAAGGAACACACCGTTTCAACACCGACGTCACCGCGTCTGAATCAGTGATGCCCGTGTATGAATACAACCACGACAACAATCGTTGTTCTATCTCGGGTGCAGCGGTGGGCAACAACACCAGTACACCGGGTCGAGCTGGCTGGTTCTACTTCGGTGATTACTGCTCTGGTGTGGTCACAGCAATTCTCACCGACGGCACAACTACGATTGGAGAAGAAGTTGTTGCCCAGAAACTTGGGAACATTGCCGCCATTCGCTCAACGGCAAACACCGTGTACATCTTGAGTGGCGACGGAAAAGTACGAGAACTAAAAGTCTCTCGCCAATAAGTTTTTAGCGGCGTGTTCCCATGAACATGCCACGCAACGCTTGGTAGTTCTCAATACAGTGACCCGCACCAAGAACCACCGCTTCAAGCGGTTGCGGTGACATCTTGACTGGAACTTCGGTTTCGCGTTCAATTCGTTGCGCAAGCCCACGCAACATTCCACCACCGCCAACGAGATACATTCCACGTGCCAAAAAGTCTTGAGCAAGTTCTGGTGGAGCTTTTGCAAGGCATCGCTTTACCGACTGCACCATGGCTGCAACCGGTTCATCAATTGCAAAACGAACTTCCTCAGCAGTGAGACGAACAGTCTTTGGTAGACCAGTGACAAGATCTCGACCACGAATATCTGCACTTCGATCGGCGGGCCCTGGCTCTGCTGAACCAATTTGAATTTTGATCTCTTCTGCTGTGCGTTCACCGATTGCAACACCATGTTCACGGCGAACGTAGTTTTGAATTGCGGCGTCAATATCAAAACTTCCCACTCGAACAGCTTCTAGCGCAACAATTCCACCCAAGCTGATAACCGCTGTTTCCGTTGTGCCACCGCCGATGTCGATGACCATATTGCCCACTGGTTCATCAATAGGAAGGTTGGCTCCGATAGCAGCCGCCATTGGTTGTTCAATGAGCTGTGCATCTGATGCGCCGGCACGGCGAGTTGCGTCGGTCACCGCGCGACGTTCCACCTCTGTAATGGCCGATGGCACACAAATAACCACTTTGGGGCGGGTAAAACGTGAGACACCAACTCGTTGCAGGAGCAATCGAATCATGCGCTCTGTGATATCGAAGTCGGTGATAGCACCACCGCGTAATGGTCGCACTGCAACGATGTAACTAGGCGTACGACCAATCATGTCCCACGCATCGTGTCCTGTTGCCAGCACTTCACCCGATTGACGATTCACTGCAATAACGGATGGTTCATTAAGGACGATTCCTCTTCCCTTCATGTACACCAATGTGTTGGCCGTACCAAGGTCGATGGCTAAGTCACGTGCCATTAACGGCCCCATCCTTCATCATTGTTGCGCTGCACAGAACTGCGTCGAGCTTCGGGAGACAGTGCATCGATGTGCCGACGGAATTGTGCAATTCCATCGTCGATGCGACTCTTTCGATTATCTAAGTAGACCAA
>JBIIJW010000214.1:0-3077 GCA_044233525.1 Ilumatobacteraceae bacterium
CTTCCTAACCCAGCAAAGCTTGGTCACTTAATGCATGGCAAAACTTGCGCCGGAACGTGGGTGCGCGGAATTGCAGACGGTAAGCCGCGTGAGGTGTACCTGTATCACGTGGCCGACAACGAAACCACCATGCGCGAATGGGGTTCACAAGCAGTGTTGTGGCAAACAGCAGTGTGTCCGGTGATGGCACTTGAACTCATGGCAAATGGTTCGTGGCAAGGAACTGGCGTTCTTGGCCCAGAACAGTTTGATGCAGTTCCCTTCCTCAACCTCATGGGTGATTACTCCACTCACCATGGAATTGTGGAAATGGGCCCAGGTCTCTGGCCAAGTCCGAAGCCAACCGGACAGCCTGGCTGGGATCGCCCTGTGCGTCGCGCAATTGTGCCTGCATAGAGCACTTCCGTAGCAGACTGTTACGTCGTGACCGTCGTACATACCATTTACTCGCCCATTGATGGGTCCGTTGTTGCAGAGCGTGCACTCGCAGACGACGCACATGTTGAAAATGTGTTGCATCGCGCATCATCTGCGCAACGTGTGTGGCGTTCCACTCCGCTAGATGAACGAATCGCAATGTGCGAGCGAATGGTGCGATGGTTAGAAGACAATGTGGCCGACATTGCGCACGAGATCACTGTGCAGATGGGTCGCCCTATTCGTTACACCCCAAATGAAATTCTGCGAGGTGCACAAGAACGCGCCCGACACATGATGTCGATTGCTGCGGACAATCTGGGAGATCTTGCGGTTCCACACACTGACGGATTCACGAAATTCATTCGCCGCGAGCCAGTAGGTACCATCCTCATTGTTGCTCCGTGGAACTACCCCTATCTCACCGCCATTAATTCATTAATCCCAGCGTTGTTGGCGGGCAATACCGTCATCATGAAGCACGCATCACAAACCCTGTTGTGTGCTGAACGGTTCAGCCAAGCATGTGAAACAGCTGATTTCCCAGACGGGGTGTTTCAACATATTCACGCGGGGCACGCGCATGTGGAAAAGATGATTGGTGACTCGCGCATTAACTTTGTGGTCTTTACCGGAAGCGTGAATGGTGGCGCTGCAATGGAACGTGCCGCCGCTGGTCGGTTCATTGGAGTGGGAACCGAACTTGGTGGCAAAGACCCGTCCTATGTTCGCGCTGACACCAATCTTGAATTGGCAATCGCAGAGAACGTTGATGGTGCGTTCTTCAATAGCGGGCAATCATGTTGTGGAATTGAACGTATCTACGTGCATGAGTCCGTCTACAAGGATTTTGTTGATGGATTTGTAGATCTCACACGTCAATATGTCCTTGGCAGTCCACTCGATGCCGCCACCACCATTGGCCCCATGGTAAACACCGCCGCAGCAGAGTTTGTGAGAGCACAGGTTCGTGACGCCATTGCTGCCGGCGCATCATGTCTGGTGAGCGAATCTGCATTCACCGCCGCTGCGCCAGGCACGGCCTATATGGGCCCCACCGTGTTAGCGAATGTGAATCACACGATGAGCGTGATGCGCGATGAATCCTTCGGCCCTGTCATTGGGATTATGCCTGTATCAAGCGATGACGAAGCAATCGCTCTCATGAATGATTCACCGTTCGGGCTTACCTGTTCCGTGTGGACACAAGACATCACAGCGGCGGAACGAATTGGCAATCATCTGGAGACCGGCACTGTTTTTATGAATCGATGTGATTACGTTGACCCTGCTCTTGTTTGGACAGGCGTGAAAGACACCGGCTCTGGAATTGCATTGAGTTCATTAGGGTTTTCGCCCTATGTGCGGCCAAAGAGCTTCCACCTGAAGCACTAAGGCAACTGCACATGCACAATGTGACTATGGTGACGCGAACTGGTGCCCACGCGTAGTTGCACCTCACCACTCCATTGCGTCCAACTGCATGATTCAACATTCCAAGCTCGATATGCATCCGCATCAAGCTGTACCAAAGCGTTGACAGATGAATGTGCAGGCACAAGAACACGGGCAAAACCGACGAGACGCTGATCTGGTTCATCGGATGCAAGTCCGTCACGATTCATCAGGTGCGCGTACACCTGCACAACTTGTACACCATCGCGTGGGGACGAGTTGGTCACTGTGGTGGCCACTGCATGTGTACCACTTGCCGCCGCATCACTAATTTCAATGTTTGCGTATCCAAGGCCAAAACCAAATGGAAACAATGGTTCACGGCCAACGGTGTCAAACCATCGGTACCCAATGAGGCGACCTTCTAAGTACTTCGCTGCACCGTTGCGACCGGGGTGATGCTCTGCTGCTGGCGTGTCTTCCAAACGCTTTGGCAATGTCACTGGCAAACGACCTGATGGTTCACGCACACCAGTCAAAACATCAACTAAGGCCTCACCAAACTCTTGGCCAGGGAACCACGAATAGAGAACGGCGTCAACTTCGTTCAGCCAGGGCATTGCTACAGGAGAACCCGCATTCACCACAACAACTGTTCGCTTACTGACTTTGGCGACTTCACTAATGAGTCGGTTCTGTTCGCCAGGCAACTCGATGTCTGTGCGATCCCAACCTTCGCTTTCCCAGTCATCATTCGTGCCAACGACCAACACCGAAATGTCGCTACGTGCCGCCACTGCAACCGCATCTGCCACTTGGTCTCCAATGATTGGAGCCATTGCACCAACGTTTAGTCCACCAACGCCCATCCCGGTGGAACGGTGACGAAGTTCCATCACCATTTCGTAACGTCGGCCAGCTTCAACAACGAATGTCTGAACTTTTTCAAATCGACCGTTTCCGAAGAACGATCCACCAAGTGGAGCATCAGTGTTATCTAATGCGAGTTCTCCATCCAATGAGATGTTGACCAACCCAACGGACTCCACACCGAACTGCCACTCACCTGAGACATCGGGGGTGAACCCCATCGTGAATCGCGCAGCAAAATCGTGACCTGCGCCGCGACGACCCAATGGGTCTCCAAACCACATAATGCGGAAGGTTCCCGTGGTGTCCGTCTTCTCTGCTGGCGCGCCGGCATCTAATTTTTCTGGCGCATCAAAAAATTCAGCAACAACATTGTCAAGGAAGCGCTGATCTAA
>JBIIJW010000215.1:0-3063 GCA_044233525.1 Ilumatobacteraceae bacterium
CGCACGGAGATGACCAATGTCTTCCATCACGATGGTGAAGTCTGTGTTGTCGCTCGCAATTGCCTGCGCGAAACATTTCGCAGTCTTGTACGGGGCGTCTGGCGCACATTCCTTATAGAAAACCAGTTCGCGAATATAAAGAACTAGAGCATCGGCCGTGAATCGTTGCGTGGGATCGTCGGTGGGGTATTTCACCACGATGGATGTCGGACCCTTTTTTGTGTCGGCAGAGTAGGTAGGGGTGACTCGCTGCAAAATGCTGAGAATGCCGACTCCCTCACCAATGCGTTGCGTACTAACACCAGTCACTGATACGCCATCTTCGAGGCTTCCGCTGCCGCGAAGAACACCCTCCACCCACTGTGGAGTGATGTCTGTTTCAGACTTCAACAATCCGAGGCCAGATTCGATGAGATCGACGATTGCCATAGAGATACCCCTTTAGGTTGACGCACCCCCCGATGCGTTAAGTGTGAACAATAGTTGTCATTCGGGTGAATGCAAAGTGCGTCCCTTAATGTTGAGTCATGGCAGATGTGAGAGTTGGCGTGATTGGCACCGGAATGATGGGCTGCGAGCACCTGAAGAACTTCATGGGAGTTCCGAATGTGTCCATCACCGCCATCAGTGACCCCAACGAGGAACCTCGTTCGTGGGCTGAGTTAACCCTTGGTGATTCATGGAAAGGTGTTCAGGCGTTTTCAGACCACCGAGATCTGCTGGCGTCGGGTGCGGTAGATGCTGTTGTTGTGGCGTCGCCAAATTTCACTCATAAGTCAATTCTTGAGGATGTTTTTCAGACGTCTCTTCCCGTCCTTGTTGAAAAGCCGATGTGTACCACAGTGGAAGATTGCTTCACCATCGTTGAAGCACAGAAAAAGCGAAGTGCGATTACTTGGGTGGGTCTCGAGTATCGATACATGGCACCGATTGCAGAATTGGTTCGCCAAGTGCATAGTGGGGCAATAGGCGACCTCAAGATGTTGGCTATTCGTGAGCATCGATTTCCATTTCTTGTCAAGGTTGATAATTGGAACCGATTCAGCAAGAACACTGGCGGCACCCTTGTCGAGAAATGCTGTCACTTCTTTGACTTGATGAATCTCGTTGTGGGGTCACGTCCAGTTCGTGTGATGGCGAGTGGTGGTCAAGATGTGAACCATCTAGACGAGATCTATAACGGTGAACGAAGCGACATTCTCGATAACGCCTACGTTGTTGTTGAGTATGACAATGGTGTTCGTACCATGTTGGACCTCAGCATGTTCGCCGAAGGATCCCGCAACGAACAAGAAATTTGTGCAGTGGGAACGACCGGTAAAGCAGAGGCGTTCGTTCCAGGCGATGGGCGAGTGTTGTTAAGTGATCGAAAGAGCCGGTCTGTTCGAGACATAGAAGTGGGAATTGATCCAGATATTGCACACGTTGGTTTTCATTTCGGTGCAAGTTATTTGGAATGTAAAAAATTTGTTGATGCTGTGGTGAGCGGATCATCTCCCGCAGTGACCGTGGAAGATGGATTATGGAGTGTCGTGGTGGGGGCGGCCGCTCACCGTTCCATTGACGAGCGCCGTAGCGTCGACATCTCAGAATTTGGTCTGACCTAATTTTTCTTGCCGACACTCCGGCATTTGTCGGAGCAATACAGGACGTGCTCCCAGTCTTTCGCCCATTTCTTTCGCCATTCGAAAGGCCTTTCGCATGCCACACAGATACGAGGCTCATGGCCATTCTTCTTTTTTGGGACACGCGTCACGACACACAGCGTAGGCACGTTGCGCTTGCCGCAGATACGGTGACACTGTGAATGATGTTGTCCTCGTGCTGAATACTGCAGCTTCATGGACCATGGTGGGCGTCATTTGGTTTGTACAAGTTGTTCATTATCCGCTGTTGTCAGTTGTCCCGGTGGATAGCGCGAAGGCAGTAGCCGTTGAACATCAGCGACGCACTGGCTGGGTTGTCATGGTTCCGATGACGGTTGAAGGGGTCACTACGTTGTTGCTGTTGGCCATGGTGCCAGCAGGTGTTGCGTGGTTTGTTCCATGGTTGGCAGGTATCCCGCTAGCTGTGGCGTTATTGGCAACTGTGTTGTTGTCTGTTCCGCGTCATGCACGTATGGCAGCGAATCCAGATGAATCAGTTGGCCGCGAACTCGTGACAACCAATTGGATTCGCACGATTGCATGGTCACTCCGCGGAGTCGTCACCGCTGGAATGTTGATTGCAACATTGGCGACGCGATGACGAGCCGACGTTTACTCAGTGCAGCAATGGACGCTGCAGTCATCCCTGGTTTTTCTCGCATTGGATTTGATATTCGATCTCGATTGCAGAATTGGGAACGCATTGAAGAGATGCGACTTGATGGTCGAGTAATTGTTGTGACCGGACCAACATCTGGTCTTGGGTTGGCAACGGTGAAAGCGTTGGCATCTACAGGGGCGCAACTGGTGTTGGTGGCCCGGAATCGTGACAAGTGCGAGGCCGTTGCGGCAGAACTGCGGGCCAAACATCCAACATGCACAGTGGATGTCGTAGTTGCTGAGATGGGCGATTTGGAATCTGTCTCTTCTGCGTCACGTGTGTTGCGTGAGAAGTTTCCTCGTATCGATGTGCTGGTCCACAACGCCGGTGCGCTCCTTCAAGAACGCTCGGAATCGCCACAGGGGATAGAGCAAACTATCGCCTCCCACGTTGTCGGTCCGTTTCTGATGACGTCTCTCTTACATGATTCATTGCGCGCGGCAAATGGTCGTGTTGTCACCGTGTCTTCCGGTGGAATGTACGCAGCGTCTTTGCCTTTGATTCATGGTCTGATGTGCCCAGAGGTATCTCCCTACAACGGGTCACGCCAATACGCATTGGCCAAACGGATACAAGTGACGTTGAATGAAATATGGGCGGAGCGAGAGCCAGCTGTTGAGTTTGTTGCAATGCACCCAGGGTGGGCCGATACCCCAGGAGTACAAGAGTCCATTCCGTTATTTAGAAAAGCGACAAAGCCAATTCTTCGAACGCCACAACAAGGTGCAGACACCATTGCCTGGCTAGCGGCAGTTC
>JBIIJW010000216.1:0-3049 GCA_044233525.1 Ilumatobacteraceae bacterium
TGCAGGCCAGACGAATGGCCTCCACCATGAGTGCCACGGGGTCTTGGGCATCGTCGAGCCCTTGAGCGTGCTGAACGACTTGGCCGGTGCCAATCAAAACGGGAGTCCGTGGGTCAAGAGTCATGTCTCAGACGCTAGGTCGTCAGAGGGGTGCCCCTACTACTCTGAACAAGATGTCACGCATTGCAATTGGCGCCGATCACGCTGGGTACACCTTGAAACAGCACCTCATTGAAGTGCTCACCAATCAGGGTCATGATGTCGACGATTTGGGAACGCACTCCACGGAGAGTTGTGATTATCCGCCAATTTGTGCCGCGGTAGGGCGCCACGTGCGCGATGGCAAAGCAGACCTCGGAATTGTTCTTGGGGGTAGTGGTCAAGGTGAACAACTAGCTGCCAACAAAGTGCATGGTGTTCGCGCAGCTTTGTGTAACGACCTGTACACCGCCCGTATGGCTCGGTCGCATAACAATGCGAATGTGTTGTCAATGGGCGCTCGCGTCGTCGGTGAAGGTCTTGCCGAAGAAATTCTTGCAACGTTCTTGTCGACGTCGTTTGAGGGTGGTCGTCACGAACGACGCGTTGCACAGCTAGCCGAAATCGAACAACAAGAAGCGAGTAAGTAATGCCGTTCCCCTCCGACTTCAATCCAGACACGCAAGTCTTCGACTTGCTGGAACAAGAACGCATCCGTCAAATCACCGGTCTGCAGTTGATTGCAAGTGAGAACTTCACCTCGCCTGCGGTGATGAAGGCAACAGGGTCCATCCTCACGAACAAGTACAGCGAGGGTTATCCCGGCAAGCGTTACTACGGCGGCAATGTCTTGGTGGATGAAATTGAGGCGCTGGCCATCTCTCGCGTGAAGGAATTATTTGGTGCAGATCATGCCAACGTGCAGCCTCACTCAGGCGCAAGCGCCAACATGGCGGTGTATCTCGGACTCTTGAATCCTGGAGACACCATTCTTGGTTTAAGCCTCGACCACGGTGGTCACCTCACCCACGGCTCGCCAGTGAATGCAAGTGGCATTTTGTATGACTTCAAGTCGTATGGAGTGACTCCTGGTGATGAACGAATCGACTTCGACAATGTTCGAGAGTTGGCATTAAAGCATCGCCCGAAGATGATTGTGGCAGGTACAACGAGTTATCCGCGTCGCCTCGATCCCGAACCATTCAAAGCAATTGCCGATGAAGTGGGCGCATTGTTGATGTTCGACATTGCACACCTTGCTGGCCTTGTTGCTGGTGGTGCACACCCGAATCCAGTTCCATACGCCGACGTTGTTACCTTCACCACGCATAAAACTCTTCGAGGTCCACGTGGCGGCTGCATCTTGTCCAAAGCCGAACATGCACAAGCAATTGATAAGGCTGTTTTCCCGGGAAGCCAGGGCGGCCCGCTTGAACATGTTGTTGCAGCCAAAGCTGTTGCATTTAGAGAGGCTCTCGACCCATCGTTCAAGGCGTACGCGCATCAAATTGTGAAGAACGCATCAGCACTTGCATCGTCTCTTGCGAACGAAGGTTTCCGTTTGGTGAGTGGCGGCACAGATAACCACCTCATGGTTGTTGATCTTCGTCCGTTCGATGCAGAGTGCACCGGAAAAGTTGCACAGTTGGTTCTTGACGAAGCAGGAATCACGCTGAACAAGAACACTGTTCCCGATGATCCACGTAGCCCATTCGTGACATCAGGCGTCCGAATTGGAACTCCAAGCGTGACCACGCAAGGAATGACCGAGACAGAGATGCCAGTCATTGCTTCTCTTATCGCCGAAGCGCTTCGTCACCGCGACAACCCCTCTGCCGTTGCAGGTGTTCGAGCAAAGGTGGCCGAGTTGTGCTCACGATTCCCTGTGTATCCCCAGCCTTTTTAGGTCGGGCAGGGCTTCGCTCGTTCTCCTAGGCTCTCCACCATGGGGGACACCACCAGTTACTTGATTATTGGCGCATGCGCCATGTTGGTGACCTTCATTACAACGCCGCTCGTACGCGCCTTTGCCCGCGCAAAGAATTGGGTCGCACTGCCCGGTGATCGAAAAGTGCACACAGTCCCCACTCCAGATGTTGGTGGTATCGCCATGTTTGCCGGAGTGGTGGTTGCTCTCGCCCTTGCATGGCGCATGAATAGCTTTAGCGGACTCTTCGAAGGCAATAGCGAATCAGTTGGTGTTCTGCTTGGTGCAGCTCTCATTCTTGGGGTGGGCGTCATCGACGATGTGCGCGACATCTCTGCACCTGCTCGCGTCGTTGCAACGATTGCAACCGGAATGATTCTGGTGTGGTTCGGCGTCACCATGTTTTATTTCAGAATCCCATTCCTTGGTGTTCTTCAATTGTCAAATGATTGGGTTCCAATCGTCACCGTGGTGTGGTTGCTGGCCATGACGCAGGCAGTGAACTTGATTGACGGTCTCGATGGTCTTGCGGCCGGAATTGTTGCGATCGGATCATTGGCGTTCTTTATTTATTCACGGCATCTCTCCGGGCTTGGGTTGTTGTCGGAACCAAACATTGGGCCACTGATTGCGATCATCACAGTGGGCGTTTGTATTGGTTTTTTGCCATTTAACTTCAACGGCGCCAGCATCTTTATGGGAGATGGTGGTGCGTATCTTCTTGGATTCTTGGTTGCGGTGTCAACAAGTGTTGTTGGAGGTCGGGCAGACCCAACAACACAAGCGTTTAGCGGCCAGACCTATTTCTTTCTCGCTCCAATTGCGATTCCGCTCATCATTCTGGGCGTTCCCGTTTTTGACGTCCTGTTTGCAATCATTCGTCGTGTCAGCAAACGTCAAGGTTTTGCAACAGCAGATAAAGGACACTTGCATCATCGACTCATTAATTTGGGCCACGGGCCGCGTCGTGCGGTAGCCATCTTGTGGTTGTGGACTGCGTTGTTGTCTGCATTCGTTTTGTATCCAGCGTTTAACCGCACAACGACGAACTATGCGCCCTTTGGATTGCTTGGATTAGTTCTCTTCTTGTACACCGTGTTGCACCCAGACTTGGAGAGAAAAAGAGAGGACGAAAGTACTCAA
>JBIIJW010000217.1:0-3047 GCA_044233525.1 Ilumatobacteraceae bacterium
CGATCACATGCAATCGACGCCATCGTTCAGGATCGCAATGAGGTTCATCGCGCGTGTTGATGATGGGGCGACGCACCGTGGTTTCAAGACCAATCTCTTCCTCAAAGAAATCTGCCCGCTGGGAAAGCTGAAAAGATGCTGGGGTCTCCCCTTCTCGTATGCATTCTGTGCCTACCTTCCCTGCACCTGTGAATGTCTGTCGCGTCACAAAGTGGGAGGTGAGGTACGACGCAATCTTTCCGAATGGCACAGAACGTGGAACAAGATAATTCTCATGACAGCCGTAGCTGTTTCCTTTTCCATCGGAGTTGTTCTTGTGAAGAACAAGTTCCACGCCATCAGGTAGGCGCTCATTTGCGCGTTTCATTGCACGACGAATGATCTCTTCTGCTGCTCTGTCGTACAAAACAACATCCGACACCGAACGGCATTCGGGAGTTGACACTTCCGGGTGGGCGTGATCGACGTAAAAGCGCGCACCATTCGTGAGAACCGTATTTGCCATGAGTACTTCAACTTCTGGATAATCCGCCTCGGGTCGCCAGCCTTCAAGAGCGTCTATGTCGGGGGTCTCGCTTGCAAAATCCCATACGCGAAGTGCAAGTCCCTCGTCTGAGTAAGCGTTCACAATGAGTGACGACGCCATCATTGGAGTGAGGTCGGCGCCTCGTACGAAGATTCCAAACTCTGTCTCAATACCGCAAAGAATCGGAGAAGACATGACTAGAGATACTGTCCAGACACCGTGCGTTCAATTGCTTTGGAGCCAATGGACTCCGTGCTGCCTTCATTCGTTTGAGTCAGAGTCCTAATGAAAACTATTCGTTCGCCTTTTCGTCCAGATATACGGGCCCAGTCATCCGGGTTAGTGGTATTTGGTAGATCGTCGTTCTCATGGAATTCGAGTCGAATAGCGTCAATTAAATCCTGCGTGGTGAGGCCACGAAGACCGTTGGCCAAAATTCTCTTGATAGCAGTCTTCTTTGCTCGCCGAACAATGTTTTCAATCATTGCGCCTGAAGCAAAATCTTTATAGAACAGAACTTCCTTGTCCCCATTTTGGTAGGTGACTTCTAGGAACTCGTTGTCCTTTGTGTTTGCATACATCGACTCAACGGCATTGTTCACCATTGCCGCGATGCAGGCATCTATTGAGTTATTCGCAGCTATCACTTCATCGGCTGCAATGGGAATTTCGCTGTCGATGTACATCGACATAATTTGACGAGCCGACTCCATATTGGGGCGGTCGATCTTGATTTTGACGTCGAGGCGACCAGGTCGCAAGATGGCGGGATCGATGAGGTCTTCTCGGTTCGTTGCCCCAATGACGATGACGTTGGTGAGACCTTCAACGCCGTCTAGTTCGGCTAGCAACTGTGGAACGATGGTTGATTCCATATCCGAGGAAACTCCGGTTCCTCGAGCACGAAACATTGAATCCATTTCATCGAAGAACACGATGACTGGCCAGCCTTCTTCACTCTTTTCACGAGCACGCTGAAAGACAAGCCGTATCTGTCGTTCCGTCTCGCCAACATATTTATTGAGGAGCTCTGGCCCCTTGATATTGATGAAATAAGAACGACCTTTGTCTGCTCCGGTTTTCTCGGCGACCTTTTGGGCCAAGCTGTTAGCCACTGCTTTTGCAATGAGGGTCTTTCCACATCCCGGAGGCCCGTACAGAAGAATTCCTTTAGGCGCTGGTAGTCGGAACTCCGCAAACAAATCCTGGTGTAGATACGGCAGTTCAACAGCATCTGCGATTTGTTCAATCTGTGAATCAAGACCACCGATGTCGCTGTAGCGAACGTCTGGAACTTCTTCCAAAAGAAGGTCTTCTACTTCTGGTTGCGGGAGTCGCTCTAGAAGGATGTTGGAGCGTACATCGAGCCTGTATGTATCGCCGCTTCTAATCAACGTTCCCCGCAGAGCATCGCTGAGTTCAACGACTCGGTTCTCGTCACCTCTCGTTGACACGATGGCGCGAATACCATCGGCGAGTACTTCCACAATGGTGACAACTTCACCAACAGAATCTGAATGTCGAACAAGAATAATGTTCTGGCTGTCGTTCAGGAGAACTTCGGCTCCGCGATGCAAATGGTCTGGATTGACATCTGGAGACAATCGCACTCGTAGTTTTCGCCCGTTCGACATGATGTCGTAGGTGCCGTCGTCGTTACTGTCGAGAAGGACGCCGTAGTTCGATGGCGGCTGTGAAAGTACTGAGACTTCTTGTCGCAGTGTCTCCACTTGATCGCGGAGATCGCGCACTGCGCTGGTCAGCCGATCTCTCTGCATTTCGGACTGCGATAACTGCCCCTTGGCGGCGAGTAACTTTTCTTCAAGCTCGCGGGTCTTGCCCGGTAACTCAGAAAGCCGTGAACGAAGCTGCTCTATCTCGGCAATGAGGGCGTCGCGTTCAATGTCGGCCACGCCTGAACCCTATTGCCCGAAGTGCCTGATGGCACCACCGTCCGAAGATTCTTTGTTGAGGTGTTACAAGGGTGTCTCTGTGTATTATTTGCAGAGAGCGCTAAACGGCGCTCAGGCATAGGCGCTCAAAGAGTGTTGTGATGAAGGGACTCCCCACATGAAGGTATGGATCGACCAAGACTTGTGCACAGGCGACGGACTGTGTGAAGAAATCGCTCCTGACGTTTTCACGCTTCTTGATGACGGGCTTGCTTATGTGAAAGAGGGCGACAAAGTTTTCGCTACCGCCAAGGGCAATGCTCAGGGTGCTGAAGGCCTTGCAAACTTCCCAGACAGCCGCATTGACGCAGTTGTTGAATCAGCCGAGGAATGCCCCGGCGAATGCATTTTTATTGAGCCCTGAGTTCTAACGTCTCTCGCCAATAAATCGCGCAACGGTTAAGAATGCCGTGTGCGCCACCATGCGGTGATCGGGTCGAACAGCCATGCCTTCAATGTGCCAGGTTCGATGAAGTACCTCGAGGGTTCTCTGGTCAACCCAGTCTTTGCCTAAAGATTCACGTACTTGCACTGCTTGGGTAATGGACGGCGTGTAGGCAACAAGAAGT
>JBIIJW010000023.1:0-12232 GCA_044233525.1 Ilumatobacteraceae bacterium
CTCCCGTAGGAGTCTGGGCCGTGTCTCAGTCCCAGTGTGGCTGATCATCCTCTCAGACCAGCTACCCGTCGATGCCTTGGTAGGCCGTTACCCCACCAACTAGCTGATAGGCCGCGAGACCCTCCCGAACCGAAATTCTTTCTTTGCAAAGTGATGCCACTTCGCAGAGGTATTCGGTATTAGCAGTCGTTTCCAACTGTTATCCCGAAGTTCGGGGCAGGTTTCTCACGTGTTCCTCACCCGTTCGCCACTAAATCTTCCGGTGTATTGCTACACCATGGATTCCGTTCGACTTGCATGTGTTAAGCACGCCGCCAGCGTTCGTCCTGAGCCAGGATCAAACTCTCCGTCAAGAACTTGTTGCTTTCGCAACGTCGTTCTGGAAAGTCTGTGGGACCCGGGGGGAATAACCCCGAGGCCCCAATTTCTGACTTAATTTTGTTTTTGTTTGGGACGGATGGGAATCCGTCCCTGAATTGACAGACAGCGTCGACAATCAAATGATTGACTCGCTGCCCGCACTGGCGTTCAGTCTTCTCTTCTGTTTTCAAGGAGCCAATAGCTCTCGGCATGTACCAAAGGCAGTGATACCGACACCCACAAAGGCGCGAACGCTTTTGAGGGGCGAGTTGCAATGCTAACGGTGCGCCAGACCCAATTACAACTTGGGTTTCAGAAGATTTTCAGGGCTTTCTTCTGTGGATAACCCTGCCCTATTAGGCCAGGTCAAACAGGTGGTAGGAGGTCTTGCCCTTGCGAACCAAGATCCAGCGATTGTGCAGAAGCCCTTTATTTGCAAGGGTTTCGCCGTCTTCTAAGGTGCTGCCGTTGACCTTGACGCCTTTTTGCTGAATGGCGCGGCGTGCTTCGCTGTTCGACGACACAATGCCTGCGCGCGCGAGTACACCAAAGACATCATCGAGTTCTGCACGAGTGATTGATGTGGTTGGCACTTCAGCGGCCACCGCGCGAAGCGCATCGATGCTTGCCGATGATGGATCTCCGCCAAACAAAATTTCTGCAGCTGCTTCTGCATCACGCGAAGCATCATGACCGTGCACCATTGTTGTCATCTCAGTTGCTAACGCACGTTGCGCAATTCTTTTTTCCGGTGCGTCGTTGTGTTGAGAAACAACATTGTTCACCGCGTCGAGCGACAGTAACGAAAACTGCGGCAAGTACTTCACGACATCCGCATCGGCCATTTGAATCCAGAACTGTCGAAATTGATAAGGGGATGTGCGTTCTGGATCAAGCCACACTGCACCACTTGCAGTTTTTCCAAACTTCTGGCCATCGCTGCGTGTCACAAGTGGCCATGTTGCGCCGAACGCTCCACGTTGCAATGTTTTCCGAATGAGATCGATACCTGCAGTGATATTGCCCCACTGGTCTGATCCGCCCATTTGCAATTCAACATTGTGCTCAGCACATAAATGCCTGAAATCATTCGCTTGCAGCAACATGTAACTGAACTCTGTGTACGACAAACCGTTTTCTGAATTTAAGCGATTCTTCACTGATTCTTTCGCCATCATTTGATTCACCGTGATGTGCTTGCCAACATCGCGAAGAAATTCCAATGCGCTAATGCGAGCAGTCCAATCTGCATTGTTCACCAATGTTGCTTGCGTTTCGCCGGCAGAAAAATCTAAG
Organism: Ilumatobacteraceae bacterium; assembly: GCA_044233525.1. GTDB lineage: Bacteria > Actinomycetota > Acidimicrobiia > Acidimicrobiales > Ilumatobacteraceae > UBA2093. The sequence goes on from JBIIJW010000023.1 coordinate 1,657, forward strand.
AGATTTAACAGTTGCTTCTTGATGCAATCAACATTGTGTTGAAGGGTTTCTGCATTCAATAAGTTGCGCTCTTCACTACGACCGGACGGATCTCCCACCATTCCAGTTGCTCCGCCCGCAAGCGGAAAGGGACGATGGCCGGCAAGCTGAAAACGTCGAAGCGTGATTTGACCAAGCAGGTGACCAACGTGCAGGGAATCTGCGGTGGGGTCAAAACCTACATACACACCAATCGGCCCAGAATTCAAACGAGATTCAAGAGCCTCTTCGCCTGTGGTGTCATGAATGAGCCCACGCTGTGTCAGTTCATTCAGAAGTCCTGCTGTTGTCACATCTCCATGTTGCCATGTAGAGCATCAACACTTGCGACCTATTGTGAAGAGGTGGCTTCCATCTCTCTCCCTGGCGCTCAAGGCCTGTTTGACGATGAAGACCCCATGTTGGGTGCGCTGCTGGCACAGGCAAAAGCATGCGAGTCAATTGGGTCTGCCATGTACGCACGCCTGTTTCACGATTTGGCCGACGATTACGCCGATAATGGCCGTACATATGCACTGCTCGCAGGTCGAAGCGCGCGTCCTATTCATGATGCCATTCCATTGCGCCTCGCTGCAGCCCTCCATCGAATTGTCTTATCCGGCCGCGATGAGCGTTTGGCGCGCCACTACCCCAGCGTCGGCGGAAAGCCTGGACCCGATTTCACTGCCGACTTCATTGCGTATATGCGCGATCATTTGAATGAGATCGATGTCGCGTTATCGCAACAAGTTCAAACAAATGAAGTGGGGCGAAGCATTGTTCAGTTAACGATCAGCCACTGGTTAACCACTCACGATGTCAACGATTTTGATTACCTCGAGATCGGCGCAAGTGCCGGTCTGAATATGAACTTCGATAAGTACTACGCGTGCTCTGGGCAACTCCGAATGGGAACACCTTCGTCCGCTGTTCGCTTCATGGGCGATTGCTTCACACATACTCCCGATTTACCGCGAAATGGCGCATACGTTCATCGCAAGCGCGGCGTTGATATCTCTCCCCTCGATATCACTCAACGCGACGACGAAACGCGCTTACTGTCGTTTCTATGGCCCGACCAACGAACGCGTGTTGAGCGCACACGCGCCGCCATAGAGATTGCACAGAGTCACCCACCATTAGTTGATTCGGCATCGGCCGACGAATGGCTTCTCGCCCAACTCTCGCGCCCGCGAGAACGAGCAACTGTTGTCTTTCATTCCATTGTGTGGCAGTACCTTGGTGTTGGAACCCAAAGCCGACTCCGCGATGCACTCGAGGACGCTGGCTCACGCGCAACGAGTTCCACCCCACTGTTCTGGGTTCGGATGGAACCTTCTGGCCCCGTTGCAGATGTGCAGGTGGACATGTGGAACGGGAGTTCCGACGAGCCACAACATTGGCGACTAGCTGAAGTCGGTTACCACGGCCAGAACTTCAACTGGCTTGATTAGAAGTCGCGACTGAGCGCTTTCTTCACGTGATCTGGCACCGGTACCGGCTGAGGTGCTCCCGGTGTTGTGCTGACATACGTGATCACACAATCAAAGACCAACTCACTCTTCACTGTCATTGAAACGGAGATATCAAAAGAAGTTGTCCCCCATCGCGTCACCGAACAGGCTGCTTCAATAATGTCTCCATATGTCGCACCCTTATGCCAGGTTCCCTGCGCCGTCTTCAACATGAAGTCAAAACCGGTCGCAATGAAGTCAACTGAATCCACATCTGTCTTCATCTCCACCGCAAGTGCTTGTCGAACAAACTGAGCGACAGAATCATCTGCGTACACCCAGTAGTTGGCGTTGAACACAACGTTCTGCATGTCGCACTCGTTGTATCGAACCCGGATTGTTTCTACGTAAGTCACTTCAATCGTCCTTTCGCTTCACCGATTGCCGAATGAAGACGCTGTTTTTGCGCCTCTGCGGCAAGCGGACCAGCCGCACCTGGTGACTGGCGACGCTGTACGGCAACACCGGAATCAAACAAAGCCGCAACCTCGGGCCCTAATTGAGGATGATGACGAACAAGGTCCACCATTGGTGTACCAGTTGCCAGGCTCTCCCGTACCACTGCACCGACAACACCATGTGCTTGACGGAATGGCATTCCACGCTGCACCAGCCACTCTGCAATATCTGTAGCCACTAACGCTTCAGCATCAGCAGCCGACAACATTGCAGACGAGTGAAACGTTGCAGTTGAAATCATGCCGCTAATCGCAACCAAGGCACGACGAACTTGGTCGACAGAATCAAACAGCGGCTCTTTGTCTTCTTGGAGGTCACGGTTGTACGCCAAGGGAAGTCCCTTCAACATTGACAAGACACCTGTGAGATTGCCAATGAGTCGGCCTGCTTTGCCTCGAGCTAGTTCTGCAATATCGGCATTCTTCTTCTGAGGAAGCATCGACGAACCTGTTGCATACGCATCGTCAAGCGATGCGAATCCAAACTCTGCACTAGTCCACAGCACCCACTCTTCACCGATGCGCGACAAATGGACTCCGAGAAGAGAAATTGCAAACAACACTTCAGCGACATAGTCCCTGTCCGAGACCGCATCTAGAGAATTGGCAAACGTGGATGCGAATCCCATCTTCTGTGCAGAAATCTCTGGATTAATTGGAAGCGATGAGCCAGCAAGTGCCCCTGCACCCAATGGCGATACATCCAGCCTCTCTAATGCGTCTGCAAGTCTGTCGGCATCGCGCAATAACGCCCACGAATGTGCACGCAAGTGATGTGACAATAAGACCGGTTGTGCGTGCTGAACGTGTGTATACCCAGGCAATCTCAATGAAGGCGTATGGGCGTCAGCTTCTTGTGCGCGCACCTCCAGAACGTCGACCAGAGCAAGAACGTGGTCACGAACACGACGAACTTCCCGCTTGGTCCACAGACGCAGATCTGTTGCTACTTGGTCATTCCTACTGCGCGCAGTATGAATACGTGCTCCTGCATCACCAGCAATTTGGGTGACACGACGTTCAATGGCGGTGTGAATGTCTTCGTCCGATGGTTCAAACACAAATTTGTTCTCGGCGAATTCAATTTCAACTTGGTTCAACGCAACCGCAATCGCATCACCATCAGTTGCCGACAGAATTCCCGTCTCCACCAACATGGCCACATGCGCACGTGAACCAGTGATGTCGTCGGCCCATAAGCGCTTGTCGAAAGACAAACTCTCGGTGTAGGCCATCAATTCATCGGCAGGACCAGACTCAAAGCGACCGTGCCACAAAGCAGCGCCTTCGGCAACATTTTTCTCAGTCATGTGACGCACCTTTCTTCCGTGGGATTCCACCAGTGGAGTCGGTGACGCCAGATAACGTGCGCAATTCGTTTGCGAGCCCACAACCACCCACTGCTTCAGAGGCAACACAGAAAATGGTGTCGTCACCAGCAACCGTGCCCAACAGCCCATCAAGACCACTGCGGTCGAGTGCCGATGCAACCACGTGAGCGCAACCAGGAGGCGTACGAACCACAACAAGATTTCCACTTGATGTCACCTCTGCCACCCACTCTGCCATCACCCGACGCAGCTGGTCACTTGGTGCGATGCGAGCAGGTGCATATTCCGCAATGGCATACGCTGTGTCTCCACCAGGAATACGAATCTTCACGGCACCAAGTTCTTCAAGGTCGCGTGAAATTGTGGCCTGCGTGGCTTCAATGCCGTGGTCCTTCAGCAACTCTTGGAGTTGCGGTTGGCTGGAGATATCGCGTTGACCAATTAAGCGAGAAATTAATTGTTGTCGTTGTTGCTTTGTGCTCATGTCACTCCCCAATGACCCATGCGATAGCCCCGCGTGCCGCCGTGAGTCGATGATGTCCTTGCTGGATGACCAGGCTGGCTGGACCATCGAACACTTCTGCCGTTACTTCTTCACCGCGATGCGCTGGCATGCAATGCATGAATTTTGCATTCTCTGCAGCCAAGTTCATGAGCGTTTGAGTTACGCAATACGGTGCGAAGATTTTTCGACGCTCGGCTGATTCTGCTTCTTGCCCCATCGAGATCCACGTATCGGTATGCACGACGTGCGCACCACGAATGGCGACCGCCGGATCAACAGACTGTTGAACCGAACCCCCGAGTACCCGCAAGCGCTGAAGTTCGGCATCCGACGCATTGAATCCTTCTGGACAACCAAACGACATCGAGCCACCAAGGAGACACACAGCTTCAGCCAATGACCGCGCAACGTTGTTGTAATCGCCAATCCATGCAACAGTGAGATCACTCACTGCGCCTACATGTTCTTCCATTGTCAAGACATCAGCCAACGCCTGCAACGGGTGAGCTTCATCGCTCAACATATTGATGACGGGCACAACATTGCAGGTTGCCATGCGAGTGATGACGGAATGAGAGAAAACACGTGCGGCGAGAACGGCGTGATACCCCGCCATGATGCGCGTGATGTCTTCAACTGTCTCGCGAACATCAAAGCCCACTTCTTCACCACGGGTGTACACCGGATGGCCACCTAGTTGAACAACCGCCATTTCCATTGAATGACGTGTCCTATTTGAAGGCTTCTCAAAAATCAGTGCTGCTCCACGGCCAGACAATGGGCGCACCGAGGCGACCGCAGGATCTGTAGAAAGATTCAATATGTGCCGGAGAGTGTCAGCACCTAGAGAAGCAATGTCCACCAAATGCTTGTGCGTCATGACAGCACCTTGCCTATGAGTGAAAGCGCTTCATCAATCTCGTCATTTGTTGTTGTGATAGGCGGAGCAAGGCGAAGAGTTGTGGCATTCACACCATTTACGATCAGTCCCATCTCTAACAACGCAGGAACTACATCCTTTGTTTCCACTCCATCGACTAACTGAGCACCGAGCAGCAGGCCTCGCCCACGCACGTGATCGACTTTGCTGAATTTCGACAATCCGTCAATGAGTCGTTGACCTTTCTCACGAGCCAAACGTGGTGCATCAATTCGAGTCATTTCATTAATGACTGCAAGCACTGCAGATGTTGCTAGTGCTGTGCCGCTATAGGTCGACCCATGGTCCCCGGGAGCAAGAACAGATGCAACATCACGACGCGCCCACAATGCACCGACAGGCATTCCGTTGCCCATACCCTTAGCGAACGTCACTGCATCTGGTTGAACGCCAGCGTGTTGAAATCCAAACCATTCACCGGTGCGACAAAAGCCAGTTTGTACTTCGTCGATGATGAAAAGAATTCCGCGGTCGTTGCAGATCTTCTGCACTGCCCGCAAGTACTCCACGTCTGCAGGGATGACCCCACCTTCGCCTTGAATCGGTTCCAGCATCACGGCCGAGACCGCAGAGTCCAACACTTTTTCAAGAGACTCAATGTCACCGTATTCGCAGTAACGGAATCCGTCTGGCATGGGTTGAAACACTTCGTGCTTTGCGGGTTGACCAGTGAGTGCCAATGCCCCAAGTGTTCTGCCGTGAAAACTTCCGTATGCAGTGACCATGACGTGACGTCCGCGACCACCAAACTTTCGAGCCAGTTTGATTGCTGCCTCATTTGCTTCGGCACCAGAATTACAAAAAAAGACCTGTCCATCGCCGGCACCTGCTTGCGACATCAACGAAGACAGTTCAACGGCAGCCTTTGTTGCAGTTGTGTTGGCAAAGAAATTAGAGACATGCAACAAAGTGGATGCTTGCGCTGAGATGGCAGACGCAACGGCATCATTGGCGTGTCCCAAGGACACCACTGCAATACCGCTCAAGAAGTCCAAATAGCGCTTGCCGTTGACATCCCATAACTCAGTTCCCTTTCCGCGTTCAAACATGACCGCCGGCGGACCGAACACAGGAATAAATGGACAATAGTTATGTCCATGATTGATGTCTTGCGCTGTTTGCGCAGACATAAACGAGTGACTCACGATGCTCCTCCAGTGATCATGGTTCCGACACCTTGGTCGGTAAAGAGTTCCAACAACAGAACATGTGCAATACGTCCGTCAAGAATGTGCGCACTCTTCACTCCGCCACGTACTGCCTGGATGCAACTCTCTACTTTCGGAATCATTCCGCCAGAGATGGTGCCATCACTGATCAATGTCGACAGTTCTCCCACCGTGATGCGCTTAATCAGTGATTCAGGATTATCAATCTGTGCACGTAAACCAGCGATGTCTGTGAGGTAGACGATCTTTTCCGCACCCAGCGCTTCAGCAATAGCACCTGCAGCCGTATCAGCGTTGATGTTGTACGGCTGACCGTTCACATCTACTCCGACTGTGGACAACACGGGAACAAATCCGTCATTCAGTAGACCTTCAATGACTTGTGGGCGAACTTTCTCGATGTCACCAACAAACCCAAGCGCTGGGTCTCGTGGCGTCACTTGCAAAATGCGGCCATCTTCTCCAGATAACCCAACAGCAACGTTTCCATGGGTGTTGATTGCGCTAACAATTTGAGGATTCACATGGCCGTTCAACACCATTTGCACCACTTCCATGGTTGGCGCATCTGTGACGCGCAATCCATTGGAAAACGATGACTCAATATTCAGTCGAGACAACATCTCATTGATTTGTGGCCCGCCACCGTGAACAACAACTGGCCGTATACCCACGGTGTGCATGAGGACAATGTCTTCAGCAAAGAGAGCTAAGGCATCGTGATCGGAAGTTCCCGCTAGCGCGTTTCCGCCGTACTTGACAACGACAGTACGGCCAGCAAACCGCCGAATGTACGGAAGAGCTTCAACCAGAACATCTGCAGTCGATAACGAACTCATGGGTAGACCCCGACAATGTTGAGGCCAGAGGTTTCCGGCAAACCGAGAGCCACATTCATTGATTGAATGGCACCACCAGACGCACCTTTCGCAATGTTGTCCAACGCAGCCAGCACCATCACATATCCAGTGCGCTCATCAAAGCGTGCGGTGATATGCACACAGTTGGTGCCAAGTGTTGCCTTCGTTGACGGAACCTGCGGACGAACAACAATAAAAGGCTCGTTTTTGTAGAACGTCGCAATTGACGCAAGCAGAGATGCGGTTGTTGGTGCTGCGCCAGCTGGACGGGCATAACACGTTGCGAGAATTCCCCGATTCATGGGTGCCAAGTGCGGCGTAAACAACACTTGGGCACCAGTGACTTGTTCAATCTCTGGCGTGTGACGATGATCTAACAGTCCATACGCCGTGAAGTCTTCATCGACCGTTGAGAACATGGATGTGTGCTTCAACGCGCGGCCAGCACCGCTCACACCCGATGCAGCATCAACGATGACACCTTGGGCACTAACGATCCCCGACCGCACAAGTGGAGTTAATGCAAGTGACGCAGCAGTGACATAACAGCCAGGCGTTGCAATAAGAGATGCCCCATGCAATTCATTGCGATATAACTCCGGCAAGCCATAGACAGCAGATGCCAACAACTCAGGTTGCGTGTGGCTGAATCCGTACCACGTTGGATACAGCGACGAATCTTTCAATCGATAGGCCGCGGATAGATCAATAACAGTTCCCACCTTGCCAACAAGCTGTGGCGCAATCTCAAGAGCAGCTTCGTGAGGCACACCGAGAAACACCACATCGAGACCTGCAAAGCGATCGACCGCGAACTCTTCGAAGACAAGGTTCGGATATGCCGCCGCCAACGACGGATAAAGGTGGCTGGCCAAGGTGCCCGCCTGAGAGTCTCCCGTGGCAGCTACGACTTCAACATCTGGGTGCTGAGCGCACAAACGCAACAACTCAGCGCCCGTGTACCCCGATGCTCCAATGATTCCGACTTTCACCATAGATGTATTACTATACGAAGCAGTGAATGATAATGCAATCATCTTTCCTGTCTCTGGGGCCCTCCTGGTGGCCCATCCATTGATGGATGACCCCAACTTTGCTCGCACCGTGGTTCTTCTCATTGCCCACGACGACAATGAAGGGTCCATGGGGGTGGTGTTGAACCGTCCAGATTCTGCGTCCGATATTGATCCCGACTCCCCTCTTCAACGATGGATTCATTCGTCAGCGCCGCCCTATCACGCATTTATCGGCGGCCCTGTTGAGGTGGCCAACTTTCTCTGCCTACAAGAAGACATCACGGCAACATCGGGGGTGACGTCCATCGACATCATGTCGGATGCTCCACGAGAGGGTTTTCGCCATCGCGTCTTTCGCGGCTACGCGGGTTGGGGCCCTGGCCAACTAGCACATGAGATCAAGATCGGCGGATGGATTGTTGTGTCGTCTGAAGGAAGCGATGCGTTCGACAACGAGGCAACAACTTTGTGGACACGAGTTCTCATGAGGCAAACAACTGCCATACGCAGGCTTGCAATGTTTCCAGATGATCCGTTGTTGAATTAACCGCGGAGTTTGCCGCCGGCTTTTTCTGCAGCTGCGACACAATCTTTCTGCACTGATGCCAACACAGCATCCGTTAATGTGCTGCCGACCTCTTGCAAACGCAAGCGGAAAGCAAGACTGCGCGTTCCGCTGGGTATACCCGAACCTCGATAGACGTCGAACAAATCGATAGAGACAAGTCGTTTACCAGCAGCCTGACGCACAGCGCGTTGAATAGTGGACGCAGGAACTTCTTCAGCGACAACAAAGGCAAGGTCGAGATCGCTAGAGGGAAAGCGATTGATATCTCGTGCTTGAACAGGCTTTGGATCTTCGGCAAGAACAGTGGACAGATCAACTTCCAAGATGCTGACACGGCCTTCAATGCCTAGCGACTCCAACACAACCGGGTCCACTTCACCAACGACACCAATGACTTTCTTGCCGCGAGCAAGTGTTGCCGAACGAGTGGGGTGCAAACCAGACGGAACACGCGACTGATCTAATTGAGCGCCAATCGACAATGCATCGCATAGTGCGTTCCATTGCCCAAGCGCCACCTCTGCGTCTCCACCTGCCACCACAATGGCCAACTGCTCCGTTTCGTCTGGCAGTTGCGCACCAGATGAGGGATACACATGACCGATCTCCCACAAACCGATTCGTGGCGCGCGATGAGTTTGGTTATACCGAAGCGATTTCAACAAACCAGGACGAAGCGACGTACGAAGAATTGCTTCATCTGCCACAAGTGGATTCGCCATACGAAGTGCATTGTCTTCAGAGAGGCCAACCGCAACAAGATCTCCGAACGCAAGGAAGGGAGATGGCATCGCTTCATCAAGACCCATGCCCACCAACACGCGACGAACAACGCGACGACGTTGTTGGAAGGTTGACAAACGTCCGTATACCGCAGACTTTGGAACAGTTTTCCCAATGTTGTCGTATCCGAAGTGACGTGCCACTTCTTCAATAATGTCCACTGCCTCCGTACAATCTGGACGCCATGTTGGGACCACCACCGACAACGTGTCGCCGGAAATAGTGGGAGCGAATCCAATTGCATTCAGAATGCTGATGATGCGTTCGTCTGGTACGACCACTCCGAGCAAACCGTTCAGATGCTGTAACGACGTCTGAACAACGAGTGGCTGTGGGCATGAGGGCGTTTGCACCAACGTTGCCCCGGTGTGAAGAGTGGCATCTGGACTTGTCTCTCGCAAGATGGTGACGAATCGTTCAGCGCCGCGCATCCAGCCATGTGGATCGACTCCCCGTTCGAAACGAATGGACGCTTCAGAACGGAGTCCATGGCGTTGAGCAGCGAAGCGAATGGGGTCTGGCGCAAACCAAGCACTCTCTAGTGCAAGGGTTGAGGTTGTATCGGTGATTTCGGAATGCAGATCACCCATCACGCCAGCCAAGCCAACCCCTGCGTTGGTTGCGCCATTGCAAATCAACAAGTCATCTAGATACAAGCGACGACTTTGGCCATCCAGTGTGGTGAGGGTTTCGCCGTCCGTTGCAAATCGAACCCTGAAAGACGACACAACAGCGGCGTCGTACGCATGGTTTGGTTGGTTTAGTTCCAACATGACCAAGTTTGATGCATCGACCACATTGTTAATGGAGCGCATTCCGAGATGCGCAAGTCTCGCCGACACCCAGCGTGGCGACGGGCCAACCATCACATTGCTGAGATACGACAACGAGAATGAAGCACAGTTATCTTCGGCGTCAATGACAACAGGGACAGAGTGATCAGCTCCACGCGGTCCTGTATCGATTCGAGGACCTCGAAGTTCCACACCAAAGTGCGCTGCAAGATCTCGCGCAACTCCCAGATGACCCCAGCAATCAGCGCGGTTCCTTGTGAGATCAAGGTCGAACACAACGTCGTGCTCAATGCCAAGAACGTCAAATGGGCTGACACCAAGTTTTGAATCTTTTGGAAGAATGAGAAGACCACTTGACTCGTCACTGATGCCAAGTTCAACTTCTGAACACAGCATTCCTTCAGAGTCGATACCGAGGATTCCACGACGCGCAATCTCCATGCCGTTTGGCATGGTGGTTCCAAGTGTTGCGAGTGGAACAATGTCGCCCTCATTCATGTTGGTGGCGCCGCACCACACATGACGCTCTACCCCGTCGCCAGCATCTACAAAACACCGTGTCACTTTTGCTGCATCGGGATGTTTTTCCATGCGAAGAATTCGTGCCGTGACAACACCAG
>JBIIJW010000024.1:0-12184 GCA_044233525.1 Ilumatobacteraceae bacterium
ACACAGCCCTAGCGGTATTGAGAAATACAACCTCTCTACCGGCCAGTTCACCAACATCACTAACAGTCCCTCACAGTTCTTCTTCGACATAGGAGTAACTCCGAATGGACGCCTTTACGGCGTTGACAGCGGCGGTGGAGACTTGTACCAAATTGGCAAAACTGCAGGAGTCGCCTCTCTTGTCGGTACCGTGACATTGCCACCGAACACAAACTTCAACATGCTCGCATTCGACAAATACGGCAAAGGCTGGTTCGTTGCCGACGGCGGCGCGAAACTGATGTCATTTGACCCCACCGCCGTTGTTTCAGGCACCATCACACCAACAGAAGTTGTCTCAAACCTACAAACAGCTGGATTCCCTTCAGGAAACTCCGCTGGAGACGTGTTCTTTGTAGACGGTGACATGTACATCGCATGGGCATCTAGCGATAACGCACCCCGCGACGGTGTACGACTGATTCGACTCGACATGACCGACACATCAACCGCCTACACCGCCACCGGAACCGCAGGAACCGCCACCGATCTCGGCAAAATAGAAGCGAACCTGGTGTGGGGCATGACGGTTCACGACGGCATCATCTATGTCGCTAACGGAAACAAAATTTCGCGACTTGACACTCTCCCAAAGACAGCTGACGTTCATCGCATACTCACGGTCACCGACATTGCCACTGGCAACATCGGAGACATCTACGGGATGGCCGCTGAAGGCGAGTGGAACGCGGATGGCTGTACTGATGAGCAGTACTTCAGTTGCCAACCAAGTCCAGTCATTTATTCACACAGCCCAAGCGGCATTGAGAAATACAACCTCTCCACCGGACAGTTCACCAACATCACTAGCAATCCGCAGCGCACCTACTTTGATGTTGGTGTCACTCCAGATGGAAAGCTTTACGGTGTAGTGGACGGCGGAGGCTCGCTGTACGGAATCAGAAAATCAACTGGGGTTGGCACACTTGTTGGAACCGTGGCATTGCCGCCGAACACAAACTTCAACATGCTCGCATTCGACAAATACGGCAAAGGCTGGTTCGTTGCCGACGGCGGTACGAAACTGATGTCATTTGACCCCACCGCCGTTGTTTCAGGCACCATCACGCCAACAGTTGTTGTCTCAAACCTGCAAACAGCTGGATTCCCTTCAGGAAGCTCCGCTGGAGACGTGTTCTTTGTAGACGGTGACATGTACATCGCATGGGCATCTAGCGATAACGCGCCACGTGACGGTGTACGACTGATTCGTCTTGACATGACCGACACAACAGCCGCCTACACATCCACCGGGGCCGCAGGAACCGCCACCGATCTCGGAAAGATTGGCGGAAATTACATCTGGGGAATGGCCGTCTACGACGGCATCATTTATGTCGCAAACGGAGACAAGATCTCTCGTCTTAATAACCTTCCGACCACCGCAGATGTGAATCGCACCATTGCAGTCACCGACATCGCCACCGGCAACATCGGAGTCATCTTTGGAATGAGTGCAGAAGGCGAAGCCGAAGTGGACTCGTGCGCAACCGTACAAACCTTTATCAATCGATCTCTGTTGACCCCAGTGACGACGCCATCAAGTACCTCTACGACGACTCCCTCTACAACCACAACAACTCCTGTGACGGCCACAACATCACCTGTTGCCCGGCCCGTGAGCCAAACCAAGAAGTTGTCTGCAACCCTGCCGACCGCGGGAGCTCGCTACGAAGACATCTTCATGGCATCAATAGTCTTGATGCTGTCCGGACTGATGATGGCCCGACGTCGTCGAGACGGAGCAATTTAATCGACGTCGTGAAGAGTGGTGGGCGTTGAGGGACTCGAACCCCCGACCCTCTCCTTGTAAGGGAGATGCTCTAGCCAACTGAGCTAAACGCCCGAATTTTTCGGAGCCCTCACTATACCCCTGCCCCACAAAAATCTCCGAGAACTTGGACCTGAACTAGCCAAAGGCGCGAATGGCGCGAACACGGATGGCCTTAATGGCGGGGCCAGGAACAGTCCATTTCATACGGTCGAATTGTTGACCATCCTTGAAGTTGACCGTCCACGCGTTGTCGTAGTCGTATTCAGACGACGACCAGTAGTAACTCCTTTTCAATGGATCAATCGGCTTGTCTGCGGTTTGCATGAACGTATACATCTTCTCTAATTCATCTTCAGATGGCAGGAACCAATCGTCATAACCACTTACCACGAGTGACGCGGCGTAACGGGCTGCGTAGTTTCCTTGTCCGTAGGTACGAATGATGCGAGTGGTGTTGAGTTGACCTCTACCAATTAACTTCGACTGGACTCGTTTGAGACGTGCCGTACTAGAACGCGTGTCGTAGTACAGACGGTTGATGCGATCGTTTACAGACAAACGCTTCCACGGGAGGCCCACAGCTTCTGTCGATGATGGAGATGCCTCGAGGTAGCGACCCCACGCTCTATTCGGCCCACCATCATAAAAAACAACTCCACCAGCCGGACCAATGTCTCCTAGTTGGCACGGACCCTGCTCGGTGCAGGTATTGCCAGTCAGTGTTGGATTACTAATTGGTGGCTGAGCACCACTGACTGCGCCGAATGCACGTGTTGGCATGAGTCGATAGAGCAACGATGGAAAACCCGACATCCCGTGCTTGGCATTACGCGTGCGATCTTTGTTCGACCTGATAGGTACGCCGTTCACTCGACCAACTCCATTTTCATCGGTGAACTGCGTGCTGTCTTGGAACATCTGATACCAAGCAAACGATGCAGAGTTCTCCGACGATGTCCAGTACGCAGCTTTGTACAACGTTGGCCACTGACCGATGGTGGCGCGATGGTAGGCGTAGTCGAGTTCGTCTTTGGATGGCAGATACCAATCAGATTTTCCGCCAAGAGTGAGATTGGAAACATACGCAGCCGCGTACCTACCGTCGCCGTTTTGCGCAACGATTGCTGCTGTGTTCACGGCACCCATTCCAACTCCGCGTGCATCAATTCTCTTGCGATTCGCCGTACCCGCTACATCGTCTGTGTACAACGACTCGGTGGGGCGCAAGGACCAAGGCAAACCACGACCGCTAGCGATAGGCCGAGCCTCAATGTATGTACCCCACCATTGAGGTGAAGCGGCAACATAAATGACTCGTCCACCTCCAGGCCCCATGTTTCCAAGAACGCACACACCGCCCGATGCACACGACGCTGCACTCACACTCGGAGCCGCGACAAACAGCGAGGCACAGACGGCAGCTGCAAGAGCAATACGTTTCATACCTCTGTTCTATCCTTCACGGATGCCACGATGAGGACGAGTAAATACTTATTGACGACGCGACGCCATGAGAGATGCGAGCATCTCCGGGCTTGAAGCAATCACAGGTCGACGTCGAACTGCGGTGTCTACTGTCATGAGGTCTTCGTCATTCGCTTCAGCAATCACTGCGCCTGCTTCAGCACAAATCAATACCGCTGCCAAGTAATCCCATACGCCGAGCCCGTCGTAATCGATGAATCCATCCACACCGCCACGGCCAACCAATGAAATATCGAGCGCTGCGGCCCCCATGGTGCGCACCTGCCACCACCCATGACCCGGTGCTGGCAATGCATTCGTGGCAACAACGGCTCGCGATGGGTCTGTTAATCCCGATACATGGATTCGCATTCCATCAACATTTGCACCGGCTCCGCGAATAGCCGCATACCTCGTTTCACTCCCCGACTGTTCTGCAACCAGAGCGACACGCGGTCCTACAGAATCAACAACGCACAACGACGTTGCGAACCACGGAAAACCTTTGCTGGCATTTGTTGAACCATCAACTGGATCAACAACAATGAGCAACTTGTCGTCTGGTAGCGGCCACACCAAATCGCCAACACCCGACTCTTCGCTGAGAACAAAAAACCCAGCGGCTTCACACATGTCAACAACGACTTCATCAACGGCAACGTCACCTGTGTACTGCCCTTCGCGTTCGCCCGTGAACTCCCACGACATGGTTTCATCAATGATGTCGGCGGCTGCATCTGCAACATCGTGCAGAAACCCCAAAATGTCGCGGTCGTCAGAATGAGTATCAAAAAGGGGCACGACTCAACGGTAGTGTCCAGATGGTGGCGGTTATTGATATTGCAGGCTTTGTCTCTGAAATAAAGAGCCACGCCATTGAGCACGGTTTTCACGTTCACGATGAACGCCATTTCGTGGAAACCTACTCTCTACGCCAATTGTGGGAAGTCGACCTCCATCCAGAAGAAGCCTGTAGTGGCCCCATGGATTTGCACGTCAGTCTCGAAGCTGAGCCGCGCACGCTGTTGAATTTTGAAGATGCGGTCTTGGCCATGGACGACCCAGATGACGAACCAAATGGCGAGTTCTCCTTCCCGCTCCTCTTCACATGGTCCTTCCCGCCGTTGACGTCACCACCAGATCTTCTCGTCCTGGCCACAGACGTTGCCGGGCTGGGCGGAGTGCAATTACCACTGGAAGTCTCTGCCATCGACTCGTTTCATAAAGTCACCGATGCCGCCGAACGAAGCCTCACTGTTGTTGGCCGGGTTCAGGTTTCTCTGAACGACTTGTATCGCGGAGACAACTCTTTCATCTGCGACCTGCTGGACACCTGCCGCCATGTAAGCCTTGAGTTGTTGAACCGTGCACCGAGTTGGATTAACGACTAACAACGAACGGTGGTGGGCCAGGCAGGGATCGAACCCGCGACCCAGGGATTATGAGTCCCCTGCTCTAACCAACTGAGCTACTGGCCCGAAAGCGGCCGTGATGACCGATGGCTCCGGGGGTGGGGCTCGAACCCACGACACACGGATTAACAGTCCGTTGCTCTGCCAACTGAGCTACCCCGGAAGGGAAATGACAGGTTACCAGCGAGGTCCCCCGCCACCAAAGGTGCCCTATTCGTAATCCAGGAAACTGCGCAGGCGTTGGCTGTTATTTGGGTGGCGAAGCCGTGCCAGAGTCTTTTGCTCAATTTGGCGAATTCGCTCGCGCGTCACGCCCTCTTGTTTGGCAACATCGTCGAGCGTGAGGGGCTGACCAGACGAGATTCCAAATCGCTTATCAAGAATTCGTCGATCACGTTCAGGCAAGTGCTCTAACTCCGATGAGATAGCAGCAATGAGATGACGCTTCTGCACAACCTCATCGGGAGCTTCGTCGTCACTGTCATCACTTTGATAAACATCCACCAGTGTTGTGGCATCTTCCTCTGCACTCAATGGCTCGTCGAGACTTGTTGTGACGGACGAAATCTGTCGGAGTTCCTCAATCTTCTCAACAGGAATCAATGTGCGCTCAGAAAGTTCATGCAGAGTTGGTTCCCGTTCAAGCTCTACCGTGAGATCACGATCGGCTTTCGTGAGACGATTCAACAATTCAACAACATGGCTTGGTACACGAATTGTGCGACCCTGGTCTGCCATTGCGCGCATCATGGCCTGGCGAATCCACCACGTTGCATACGTAGAGAACTTGAACCCTTTTTCCCAGTCGTATTTTTCGGCCGCGCGCATCAAGCCAATATTGCCTTCTTGAATGAGGTCGAGCAATTGCAACTCTCGTCCGTCGTACTTGCGTGCGATAGATACGACAAGACGAAGGTTTGCCGTAATCAGATGCTCGAATGCGGACTCACCGTCGCGAATGACATTGCGCAATTCTCGACGACGTGTCGCTGACACATCGCCAGCCGACATCTCAACTTTTGCGTTCTGCATTTCACGTATGGCGCGACCTAATGTCCGCTCACCTTCTGCAGTCAGCAACTCCACCTGCCCGATCTCTTGCAGATACATGCGGACCGCATCCCCTGCATCGGCAGAAATGTGCTTTGTGGCTACTGGTGCCTTACGAGGCGGTGACACTTTCCTTTCAATGGGATCTGAGAGATCCGGTTCAACAACTGCAATGGAAATATTGATTTCTTCTAACACCGATTCGATCTGACGAAGCAACTCGGGAGTTAGTTCCACATTTCTAAAAACATGTGCGACCGTGTTGGGGTCAATGGTGCCCTCGTCTGAGCGCGATGCGACCAAGGTTGCCCACTCGGCGGGATCCACATCCGGATGCGGCGGGGTCACACGTGGGCTCGGGGTCATTCGAGTGTCTCTCTCAGAGAAGACAGCCACTGCAACAACTGAACCGCCGATGAAATCGCTTTCTCAGGGTGAGCCAAGTCTTCAAGGGCGATACGTACCGCCCGCTGCTGTTGCATTTCAGCGGCATCTGATACCGAGCGACCCGCTTGCAATTCACGCCGTACCGCAGCGCCAATGAGTGCCCGGGCTTCTACAAATGCATCTGCCTCACCGTCGTACACCGCGGCCCGCTCGATGATGGCGGCCGCGTCTGGACTAGCGACTTCTAGCGCCCTATGAACATCGCCATCTGCCTCTGCCAATGCAACGAATGCCCCGCGAGACGCAGCATCGAGGAAGAGATCTTCAATCAACCACGGGGCGATGGAGTCCCACTCGTGAATTAAGAGAGACAACGCAACAAACCCTGCGCCTTCCGGAGCTTGCTGGATTGGTGCTGCCACTTCCGTAGGAAGGCTTCCACCTTTTTCAGCAATTTTCACTAATTCAGCGGCAGACACGCCTGTGTGGCTTGCAACTTCACCCGCGTATAGACGGCGAACGTTCGGATCGGGATGCTCGTTGATGATGTCCATCGCTTTTGAAGCAACACGAGCACGCGTCTCTGGTGATCGAAGTGGATGCGCGTCGAACAAACGCTTCAAACGAAAACCAAGAAATGGCATCGCTTCGTTGATGGCACGGGCGAGTGCTTCAGGATCTGTTTGCGATAACTCGCCTGGGTCCTTACCTTGAGGGAACTGAGCAACAGACACCGCAACGTCGTATTTCTTTTCCCACGCATAAAACTTCTCTGCGGCACCTTGCCCGGCCGAGTCTGCATCGAAAGCCAACACCACATTTCGCGCATAGCGCTTCATGAGTTTCACATGCTCTTCGGTTAACGCAGTTCCACAGGTTGCAACGGCGGTTGCTAATCCACTGCGATGAAAACCAATGACATCGGTGTATCCCTCACACACGATGACTTTGTCTTCTTTGATGACCAGGCCCTTGGCCCAGTTCAATCCATACAACGTGCGTGACTTCGTATAGATGGGAGTCTCTGTTGAGTTCTTGTACTTCGCAGGATCTGTAGACCCAGGCAAGATTCGGCCACCAAACGCAACTGCGTTTCCATTTTCGTCGAAGATGGGAAACATGACACGCGCACGAAATGAATCCTGCAGACGTCCAGCTTTGTTCACGAATCCCACACCGATTTCCGACAACATCTTTGCGGGCGCATCGAGCGCTTGGCACAGCTGATCCCAATCGTCTGGTGCCCATCCGAGTTTGAAGTTTCTCGCCACATCTCCTGCGAGACCGCGAGAACGGAGATACTCACGTGCAGCTCGCGCATCTGGTGCTTCTAACAGCCGCGTGTGATACCACTCCACTGCTTTGTTCATGAGCTCTTGAAGTTCTTTACGATGCTTTCTCTCGCCGGTTCCGGCACCCGAGGTGTAATGAAGTTCAATGCCGGCTTTGCTGGCTAGACGTTCAACCGAGGCAATGAAATCGAGATGCTCGATTTGTTGAATAAATGTGAAGACATCGCCCTTTGCTCCACAGCCAAAGCACATGTAACGACCGGTCTCATCATTAACACTGAATGATGGTGTGCGCTCTGAATGAAACGGACACAGACCAACTTGGCTTCGCCCAGTGCGACGCAACTGGGCATAAGGAGACACGACATCTGACAAGGCAACTGCTGAGCGCACCTTTTGAATGTCGTCCTCCACAATCGCCATGGCACGACATTAGTGCCTGCGTGCGTTAACTATGACGGGAGACGCTCTTCTCTCAAAGAAGCGAAAATTGAGACCGCAAGCACCAATCCGATAACAGACAGCGAGATACCGATTGGCATGTGCCACCAGTACGAGAGAGTCATCTTCAGGCCAACAAATGCGAGGATAATCCCAAGGCCCGTCTGCAGGTACCGGAATCTGTCCCTCATGTCCGCCAAGAGGAAATACAGCGCTCGTAGACCCAGAATGGCAAAAGCATTCGACGCAAAGGCGATGTAGGTCTCGTTCGTTACTGCCAAAACCGCGGGAACGGAGTCGATGGCAAAGATGACATCGGTGATTTCTACCAAGACAAGAACTGCAAGCAGCGGAGTTGCCAAGCGCGTCCCGTTTTGACGAGTGAACAACTTCTGACCATCTAACTCATTGGTGGACGGAACAAACCGATGGAAGATTTTCATTGACCGTGAATTAGACGGGTCGAAATCCTCGTCGTGGCTCTGCAGCAACTTGATTCCTGAATACAACAAGAACAGACCAAAGACTATGAGGGTGACCTTGAATGTATTGATAATGGCCACTCCAGCAAAGATGAACCCCAGCCGCATGGCGAGGGCGCCAAAAATGCCCCAGAACAAGACCCGATGTTGATACTTCTTGGGCACTTTGAAATGAGCGAACAACACGGCCCACACGAAAACATTGTCAACACTGAGGCTCTTCTCAATGAGATATCCACCCATGTATTCGCCCGTTGCGGGGCCACCAAATTGCCACCAGATGAACAGGGCAAAGATCAGTCCGAAACTGATCCACACCGCTGATTCAATCGCTGCCTCCTTGGTGTGCACTTCGTGGGCATTTCTGTGAATGACAAGAATGTCAACGAGCAACAACGCCGAGATAACTCCCACCAGCATTGGCCAATGCCAGAACGCAACAGTGATGTCGACCTGACTACCCGAGCCAGATGAAGCTTCCAGTAAAACAGAAGGCAAGAGCGTGAGCAATGACATTGATTGCCACGCTACCACTTACTTGGTGTCAGCCTTGGTTCCGCCGATGACTGCTTGTGCTGCAGACAGCCTGGCAATTGGAACTCGGAAAGGCGAACAACTGACATAGTTCAAACCTGCACGATAAAAAAATGAAATGGAGTCTGGGTCACCACCGTGCTCGCCACACACCCCGAGTTTTAGATTTCTCTTTGTTTTTCGTCCTCTGGACGCGGCAAGAGACACCAGTTCGCCAACACCACTTTGATCAATTGACTCAAACGGGTTTCGTTTCAATAACCCGGCTGCCAAATATTCCGGCATCATTCGCGCTTCCACATCGTCACGACTGAAACCAAAAGTCATTTGCGTGAGATCGTTTGTCCCGAAACTAAAGAAATCAGCCACCTCGGCAAGTTCATCGGCACGAAGCGCTGCACGTGGCGTTTCCACCATGGTGCCGATGGACACTTTGGGCCGCTTCACAATCTTCCCGCCCTTTTTCGCCTTTGGTGCCGGCCGCGAATTGACATCTAACAGAACGTTTTCCACCCAGCTTCTGGCTAACGCCAGTTCTTCGCGAGTCACTGTGAGCGGAATCATGATTTCAACTATTGGTTCATACCCTTGAGACGACACTTCATCGGCGGCTTCCATCAACGCACGAACTTGCATTGCGTATAAACCGGGCTTCAAGACACCAAGACGTACGCCGCGAGTTCCCAGCATGGGGTTTACTTCGCTCCATTCACGCGCAGCATCCAACAGACGAAGATCTTCTGGAGACAGTTCACCGACTGCTTCTTTCTTCTCGAGTTCTTCAACACTTGGCAAGAACTCATGGAGAGGTGGGTCAAGAAGTCGGACCGTCACGGGCAAACCAGACATCTCACGCAACAGGCCAACGAAATCTTCCTTCTGAGCAAGACGTAATGCCTCTAACGCCTCGACTTCTTCGTCGGGCGACGACGCCAGAATCATTTGACGAACAATTGGCAATCGGTCAGGAGCCAAGAACATGTGCTCAGTGCGGCACAAACCGATTCCTTGAGCACCAAGTTCTCGTGCTTTCTTCGCATCTTCTTCCGTATCTGCGTTTGCGCGGACGTCCAGTTTTCCTTTTCGAACCTCATCAGCCCACGACAAAATGGTGGAGAATTCCTCCGGCGGACGAGAATCAACCAACTCAAGTTGACCCAACATCACGTCTCCTGTTGTGCCATCGAGGGAAATCCAATCGCCTTCTACCACAACGATGTCGCCCACCGAGAACGACGACTCGGCCACTTTCACTTCTTCGGCGCCAACAACCGCTGGAGTCCCCCATCCGCGCGCAACAACCGCCGCGTGACTCACAAGTCCGCCGCGTGTCGTTAGCACGCCTTCGGACAGCATCATTCCATGAACATCTTCGGGGCTTGTCTCGCTACGAACAAGAATGACGCGCTCACCTTTCTTGGCCATCTCTTCGGCGCGGTCCGCGGTGAAATACACACGGCCAACGGCAGCACCAGGTGACGCAGCCAAGCCCCTTGTGATGGCCGGAATCTTGTCTGCGAATTGAGGATGCAGAACTTGATCAAGATGGTCCGCAGTGACCCGCATGATGGCTTCCTTCTTGGAAATCTTCCAGGCAGATTTGCCCGTGCCCGTTGGACTCGTCATGTCCACAGCCATCTTTAGTGCGGCTGCACCCGTTCGCTTCCCTACTCGAGTTTGCAACATCCATAACTTTCCTCGCTCAATCGTGAACTCGGTATCGCACATGTCTTTGTAATGCGCTTCAAGCTTCGTGAAGATGGTGAGCAGTTCTGAATGAATGTCGGGAAAGTGCTTTTGCAGCGCATTGAGATCTTCCGTATTACGAATACCCGCCACAACGTCTTCGCCTTGAGCATTCACTAAGAAATCTCCGTACGGAGTGTTTTCTCCCGTGGCTGCATTACGGGTGAAACCAACACCAGTACCGGAGATTTCATCACGGTTTCCAAACACCATGGCCTGAACATTCACTGCAGTCCCTAAATCGTGGCTGATCTTCTCGCGCACTCGATACGCAACGGCACGAGGTCCATTCCATGAACGGAACACGGCTTCCACTGCACCGCGAAGTTGTTTCATTGGATCCTGCGGGAAAGGTTTGCCCGTTTCATCTGCGACAATTCGCTTGTACGTCTCACACAGCTTTTTTAAATCATCGGCCGAAATATCGGCGTCGGTGTTTGCCCCCGCTGCCTCTTTGATGGAATGCAATTCGCGTTCGAACGGTTCTCCGTCAATGCCCAACACAATTCGCCCGTACATCGAGATAAACCTGCGATAAGAGTCATAAGCGAACCGCTCGTTCTGTGTCGCTTGCCCCAACCCGATGACGCTCTTGTCGTTCAGACCTAAGTTAAGAACCGTGTCCATCATCCCTGGCATTGAGAATTTGGCTCCGGACCGCACTGACACCAACAAGGGATCTTTCGGATCACCGAGGGCGTGATCCATTTTCTTCTCAAGGTGAGCGATCTGACGTCGCAGTTCGTCGTCGAGACCCTTTGGCCAACCACTTCGCATGTATGAACGGCAGGCATCGGTCGTAATGGTGAAGCCATGCGGGACAGGTAAACCCAAAACGCTCATCATCTCGGCGAGGTTGGCCCCCTTCCCTCCGAGCAGATCCTTGAGCTCCATCGGAGGACGACGGTGCTTGTGGTCGAAGGCATAAATAAATGGCACGCCAGCATTCTATGAAAAGTTCTCAGATGAGGATTACAAACGTCAAAGAAGTACGAACATCGTTTACACCGATGCCTCTTTGGTGCAATTTGTATCTACACTTCGGCCATGGCACGTGCGATGCGTAGAACATCTCCGCGCACCTTCCAATTGTTTGGATTCCCGGTTGCAATCAAGCCTGGCTTTGGGGTGTTCATTTTTATTCTGGCATTCCTGTATCCGTTTCCACTCGGCCTCTGGGTTGCTGGAGCGGTCGCAGTGTTCACTCTCATCCATGAACTGGGACATGCCATCGTTGCTCGACGCAACAAGTGTGATGCATCAATCGCCTTAGATTTCATGGTGGCGTATGCCTCCTACGAGTCCAGCACTCCATTGAAGTGGAAACAGAAAATTGCTATTGCGCTCTCCGGTCCCGGGTTGCAAATAGGAATTGCCCTTCTTGTGTTGTTGGCATTCGGAGTGAATCCATTTAGTCGAGCAGATATTTCCTCAAGCGAAGTAGCCGCTGCGGTGTGGTGGGCTGGAGTCGCGCTAGGCGCCTTGAATCTCATTCCTTTGCTTCCTCTTGATGGTGGTGCGGTTGTTGGCGAAGTTGTTGAGCGAATCTTTCCTCAGAGGGGC
>JBIIJW010000218.1:0-3016 GCA_044233525.1 Ilumatobacteraceae bacterium
GTCCCAAATGGCTCTGTGTTGAGCGCATCTGTTATCCCAAAATGCGATGGACATTGGTTCCCACTGAAAACGACATTGGAAATTTGGGTGCTCCATGTGTTGATACAGGAAATTCAGAACTGCATCGCTCTCATCTCGTGGAATTCCCACAATGTGCGTGGTGAAAGATCGATTCACAAACAAACACTTGCGACCAGTTTCAGGATGCGTGCGAACGATCGGATGTTTCGATCGCGGATACGACGGTTTGTCTGCAACACCGGTATACAAACCGCGATACACATGTTCTCCATCGTGCACCGCAACAAGCCCATCGAGGTACTGCTTCATCCGATCGCTGAGTGCGTCATATGCGGCGTACATGTTTGAGAACATGGTGTCGCCGCCACTCGGTGGAACTTCATGAATGTAGAGAATGCTTCCCATTGGTGGCTCCGCCTGACACGACACATCTGAATGCCATGCTTCGCCGTTCGCACGATCTGAATTTTCATCTGCCGAAATCACCAAGATCTCGGCATGACCCGTTGCGTTTGCTGCAGCGGGATGAACATCAAGTTCTCCGAACCGGCGACCAAATGCAATGTGCTGTTCAACAGTGAGACTTTGATTGCGGAAAAAGACAACACAATTTTCTGCAACAGCGCGGCGAATTTCTGCGATGGTGTCATCGTCGATGTTGGCTAGATCAACGTCTTCAATGACTAGACCAACATTGGGTGTATAGCGCCTGCTGGAAAACTTTGTAAATGGCGCCGAACTCTCCCACAATGCCTTTGTGCGTGGTCCGCCTTTTTTGGTTCCTGCCTCAGCCATAAAAGAATATTACGACTTGTTATTGGCTATCTGAGTCGCGGAGTTATTCACGAACTCCAACAACAAAACTGGCCACTGTTGACAACGAACCGCCAATATTCAGTGTTGCAAAGGTCTTGGCATTGTTCACTTGCATCTCTTCTGCACGTCCGGTGACTTGCTTTGCTGCGTCAAACACCATTCGTGCACCAGTGGCTCCCACTGGGTGACCTCCACCAATTAATCCACCACTTGGATTGATAGGCAGTCGGCCAGATCGCTCGATGGTGCCATCCTCAATTGCTTTCCAGGATTCACCAGGTGCCGTGATTCCAAAATGATCAATTGCCATGTATTCAGTGGTGGTGAAACAGTCGTGAGTTTCAATTCCATCAAGCTCAAAAACATCTGTGACGCCCGCACGTGTGAATGCATCGGCAATTGTCTGTTGAACGTGTGGGAAAACATATGCATCGTTCTTGCTTCGTTCAAGTTTGTCCAAAAACTTAATGCCAGCATTCTTGTGACCCCAGCCGAGAATCTGTGCGGTTTCCCCTGCCTTGATGTTTCGTCGGGCTGCTTGCGCATCAATAAAGCGTTGTGACACCAACACCACTGCAGTTGCGCCATCTGTGATTTGACCGCAATCTTGACGACGCGTCCCAGGTTCAATCACAGGATTGGCAATGTCATCATCGGTGAAGCTGAGATCAGTGAACTTCCACGCGCGCGTTTGTGCGCGTGGGTTTGATTTCGCGTTGGTGTAATTGATTTCGGAGATGCGGTTGAGATATTGACGGTCCAGTCCATATCGATACGCGTACTCTTCGCCCAATAAACCAAACACTGCCGGCCACATAAAAGTGCACGAAATACCTTCATGGCCTTGCCACGACGCAGCGTTCTGTGCGATAGATGACTGGTCACCGGGAAGCGCCTTCTGCTCTTCCACACCAACAACTAGTGCACAGTCATAACGACCAGCTTCAAGCTCGGCCATTGCAGACAAAATGGCAAGTGACGACGACGCACACGCGCCTTCATGTCGCATTGCTGGCTTTCCCCACAAACCAGGAACAACCTGAGCCGCCATGGCACCCAAGTGGCCCTGTTGACGTTGTAGCTCTGAAAATGCATTACCAACATGAACTGTTTCGATGTCTTCTGCATCAAGTCCACTGTCTGCCAAGGCGCCCTCTATGGCCTCGCGCATCATGTCGGACACATCGAGTCCATCGCGCGCATAACTGCGCGCGAAATCGGTTTGATACCCACCAAGAATGTAGATAGGTGCGCGCATAGGACCCCCGTGTGTGCAGTGCAACTGCAACAGAGACTAGGACATCTACTGCCCTGGTGAAACTGTCAGCGCTCCATTTGCTACGTCGACTCGGACAGCGCCGTCTTCTCCAACAGAACCTTCCAGAATCAATAGGGCTGCTTTGTCGGCAATCTCACGTTGAATCAGTCTCTTCAACGGCCGAGCGCCAAAGAACTCATCGAACCCCAGATCTACAAGAGCAATGCGCGCAGAAGGTGTGACCTGCAGTGTGATGCGCCGATCTGCAAGGCGTTGCACGAGGTGCTCAAGTTGAATCTCCACGATTTGTGTGAGGTCTTCATGCGTCAGTGACTGGAACCGAACGATTTCATCAATTCGGTTCACAAATTCTGGGCGGAAATATTCGATTGGCTCGCCAGGCAGGTTGCTAGTCATGATGAGCACAACATTTGAAAAATCAACTGTTTTGCCTTGACCGTCGGTGAGACGACCGTCGTCAAGAACTTGCAACAACACGTTGAACACGTCGGGATGTGCCTTTTCCACTTCATCAAGTAACACCACGCTGTAGGGGCGACGACGAACTGCTTCGGTGAGTTGACCACCTTCGTCGTAGCCCACATAACCCGGTGGCGCACCAATGAGTCGGCTCACGGAATACTTCTCCATGTACTCCGCCATGTCGATTCGCACCATGGCTTTTTCATCATCAAAGAGATACTCAGCAAGCGCACGCGCCAGTTCTGTCTTTCCAACGCCAGTTGGTCCGAGGAACATGAACGACCCAATTGGTCGATGCGGGTCACTGAGCCCGGCACGGCTTCGACGAATTGCATTTGCCACCGCAGATACTGCGGCATCTTGCCCAACAACTCGACGATGCAACAGTGCTTCAAGGTGCACCAGTTTTTGCATCTCGCCTTCTAGCAGTTTGCTGAT
>JBIIJW010000219.1:0-3013 GCA_044233525.1 Ilumatobacteraceae bacterium
GAGCATTCTTGAAGTTCTCCACATCTGCCAGCTCTTCGCGATTGATGGCTTTCAGCAGTCCTGGGAAATGACGATCTGCCTCCAGTCCCAACAACCAAAAGGCGCGTCCGTCTGAACATCGATAGCAATTCATTTGCGGAGCAGGATTCGCTCGATTCGCTTTGGTGCTTTGTCGTTTTCCATAACGCAAATACACACCGATGTCCCAGCCAAGCGTGTAGATCCCCGTCCGTAACAGACTGGTTGACACAACACGTCCGTGCCCGGTGCGTTCGCGGTCAAACAATGCCGCCATGATTCCCGAGGCCAACGACAGTCCGGTGGTGTGATCACCTTGTCCGCTTCGCAACGCTGGAGGCAATTCATTCGGCGCAACGGTGGTGTGCGCAAGGCCTGACCGTGACCAGAATGCCCCAATGTCGTAACCCGGTCGATCAACATCTGGCCCCGCCAATCCGTACCCAGTGATGATGCCGTAGATGAGTCGCGGGAATCTTGCGGTGAGAGTTTCTGCATCTAACCCCAGCCGCTGAAGTCCAGCAGGACGAACGTTCGTCACGAAGACATCAGCTTCGGACAGAAGCGTCATCATCGATTCAAGATCGTCATCCTTTCGGAGATCGAGAACCACCGAGCGCTTGCCACGATTATCAATTTCAAACGGTGGAACACCTTGTTGGTCAGCTACCCCCAATGCCCCAAACACGGCGCGCTGCGGATCGCCTGTTGGTGGCTCCACCTTGATGACGTCGGCGCCCCAGTCAGCCATAACACCAGTGACGGCTGGGCCTGCAACCCAGACCCCCATCTCTACAACCTTCACATTGTTCAGTGGTGCACTCATGGGCCTCTCCTTATTCCCCAACTCATTGTGTCCTATGTCGCCCATTGTTCAACAATGCGAACGGCAGACTACTTGCGTGACGAAAACTGCTGCCGACCTTGAATGGGGGAACTTCTCCGACTTCGGTCCGTGGGTCTTAGATCGCGATTCCATCACCTGGTCCCATGTCGCTGTTGTCCTTCGGCAACAGGCCCAGGCAGAAGTACCTCGGCTCATTCGCGCGCGAAGACTTCCGCCCATCAAGCGTTTACTTGTTGTGGTTGCTCGCCTCGGCTGGGCCCTTTTGCCATGGTTCTGGAACAAGCGTCGCAAGAAATTCGCAACCCCAGAAGAATCACGCGCCTACATTTCGCTGCGTCTACGCCACGCCATAGAAAAACTCGGTGCCACATACATCAAGTTGGCACAAATCATCTCCAGCGGTGAAGGTCTCTTTCCGTCAGAGTTGGTTGATGAATTCAAACGTTGTCGCGATCAAGTTCCCGCAGAACCATGGGACAGTGTGCGCACCACCGTTGAACAAGATCTCGGCGCTCGAATTGAAGACGTTTTCTCTTCTTTTGAAAAGACCGCGCTAGCAGCAGCATCTATCGCCCAAGTTCACCGCGCAACTCTGAAAACTGGTGAAGATGTTGTTGTCAAAGTGCAACGTCCGTCCGTGTCGGTGATGGTGCGTCAAGACCTACAAGTCATGGCATGGCTGGCACCTTTCATGATTGGTCGCATCAAAGTGGCCGCACTTGCAAACCCACCAGCACTTGTTGAGTTGTTCGCAGAAACAATTGTGGAAGAACTCGACTTCCGCATGGAAGCAAGCAACATGGTTGATGTTGCCGCAATGATGCACGACCTCAACCAAGAGGCCTACATTGTGCCCCGTCCGCATACTTCCTTGGTCACTCGCCGCGTGTTGGTGATGGAGAAGTTGCAAGGTTTCAATTTTGATGATGTTGAAGGCATGCGCGCTGCAGGTATTGACACTGAATCGGTGGTGCGCGCCGGAATGATTTCATTTATGGAAGGCGCCTTAATTCATGGCGTCTTCCACGGAGACCTACACGGTGGCAACTTGTTTGTTCTCAGCGATGGTCGTACAGCACTTCTCGATTTCGGCATTGTGGGTCGTCTCACACAGGCTCGACGGATGGCGTTTATGCGACTCATGTTGGGCGCCACCACAAACGACCTGCGCGGCCAAGTAGCGGCGCTTCGTGATTTAGGGGCGCTGCCGTCGGACACCGATATTGACGCCGTCATTGTTGACTTGAAACTGGACCAGCCAGTTGACCCCACCACGTTGAATGGTGAAGAACTGGTCCAGGAAGTACAGCGAATTGTGAAATCACTTCTTGCCTACGGTGCAAAGTTACCGAAAGAGTTGATGCTGTATGTGAAAAACATGGTGTTCCTCGACGGCGCCATTGCGCGACTGGCGCCGGATCTTGACATCATTGCAGAGCTCACCAACATCACCATGGTGTTCACACAACGACATGGAGAGCGGCTCTTCAAGGAGCTGGGCATGGACCAGAATGCATTCCAACTTGACCTCACCAGCGTGAAGAACAGTCTCGGCGTGGACGAAGCAACGGAGTCGCTCACCTACCGAGAGCTCCAGCAGCGTCGTGAATTGATTCAAAAACGCATGAAGGACCATCTGGTCGGCTGATATTTCCGCCAACACATGACCATCGGCGAGAATGTCGAAGTGAGATTGATTGTTACGCGGTGCACCGTTGAGTACGCAGGTCGATTGGAAACACGTCTTCCAGAGGCTGTTCGACTTGTGATGGTGAAAGCTGATGGTTGCGTTGCGATTCATTCCGATGGTGGCGCATACAAACCACTGAACTGGATGAACTCGCCGAACACTGTTGAGGACAAGACAGACCATTGGATTGTGCGCAACCCCAAAGGTGAGGCGATGACCATCACCTTCCACGAAATTTTTCACGATTCAGGACATGAACTCGGAGAAGATCCAGGGCTGGAGAAAGACGGCGTGGAGAAGCAACTACAAGAACTGCTGGCCGCAAGTCCCGAGGTCATGGAGCCAGGCCTTGTTCTTCTTCGCCGCGAGCACTACACCGCCCTTGGACCCGTTGACATCTTGTGCAAAGACCCCGCTGGTAACACCGTGGTCATTGAAGTGAAGCGACGCGGAGAAAT
>JBIIJW010000220.1:0-3005 GCA_044233525.1 Ilumatobacteraceae bacterium
AGGTTCACACTGGCGATGAAATTGAAATCGTTGGTTTGCGTGACACGCAAAAGACCACGTGTACTGGTGTTGAAATGTTCCGCAAGCTTCTCGATGAGGGTCAAGCTGGTGACAACATTGGTGCGCTGCTTCGTGGAACAAAGAAGGAAGATGTGGAGCGTGGTCAGGTGTTGTGTGCTCCTGGTTCGATTACTCCTCACACCAACTTTGAAGGCCAGGTGTATGTGTTGAAGAAGGAAGAAGGCGGTCGTCATAAGCCTTTCTTTAATAACTATCGTCCGCAGTTTTTCTTCCGTACCACTGACGTGACGGGAACTGTTCAGTTGCCTGCTGGTACTGAGATGGTGATGCCTGGTGACAATGTGCAGATGACTGTTGAGTTGGGTAAGCCCATCGCGATGGATGAGGGTTTGCGTTTTGCTATTCGTGAGGGTGGCCGCACTGTTGGTGCTGGTCGCGTCACCAAGATTCTCAAGTAACGGATTCGACTAATGGCTACTAACAGCATTCGTATTCGCTTGAAGGCATTCGATCACGACATCATCGACAAGTCGACTCGCATGATTGTGGAAACAGTTCTTCGCACCAACGCAAAGATCCGTGGACCAATCCCATTGCCAACAGACAAGCATCGTTTCACCGTGATTCGCGGACCACACATCGACAAGGACTCACGCGAGCACTTCGAGATGCGTATCCATAAGCGCCTCATTGACATCGTCGAGCCAAACAACAAGACAATCGATTCGCTCCAGCGGATCGAGTTGCCTGCAGGCGTCGACATTGAGATCAAGCTCCAGGGCTAGACCTCGGGTCAGAAAAATTCAGAAAAGGGGCGGTCGCAAGGCCGCCCCTTTTGCATGCCCAGCGTGACCGATTCTTACAAAATTCTTTCTTTCTCTGCATGAAAATGTTCCCACGGTGGCGAGATACTAAGTGCATGAGCGATTCACACTGGATCAATACACCCCCACAAGTTCCGAAGAACCGACCACTCGGTACGCGCATTGCAGCAGTCATCTTGATTTTGACCATTGCATTTGGCGGTGGCCTTGCAGGCGGTTTAGTTGGTGGAGCATTAACCAACGATGTTCAGGAAGCTAGTAACTCTCCCTTAGTGACCGCAGCGCCAGTGAAGGCCGGTGACATCGGTGATTCCACAGTCGCAAAGGCTGCGGAAGTAATTGCGCCAAGTGTTGTCACGATTGACAGCGTGTCCAGTTCGGGCGAGGCCGTTGGCACGGGCATCATCATTACGTCTGATGGCGAGATACTCACGAACAATCATGTGGTGGAGGGTTCAAAGACTGCTCGCGTGCGTTTGTACGGATCAACCAATCCCATCACTGCAGATGTATTGGCAACAGACCCTGGCAATGACATGGCGCTCATCAAATTGCGCAATACCACTGGTCTTGTCGCCGCGACGTTTGCGGACCCAGAATCAATTGCAGTGGGAGATCCTGTCGTGGCAGTTGGCTATGCACTCGCATTAGACGGTGGTCCAAGCGTGACATCGGGAATCATCTCTGCACTCAACAGAACACTGCAACTAGATGAAGAAACATTCCTGAATGCGTTGATTCAAACAGATGCTGCAATCTCTTCCGGTAACTCTGGTGGCCCGTTGATCAATATGAATGGCCAAGTTGTCGGTATCAATACGGCAGTTGCAAACGGCGGATTCTCCAGCGCTGCTAACAACATTGGTTTTGCAATTGGTGTGAAAGAAGTAAACCGTGTCAATGCAATCTTGCATGACATGGCAAACGGTGGTACCCGTCAACAAGGCTTCCTTGGAATCAGTCTTGGAAATCGCACAGATGGCGGTGCTGGTGCAGTGATTGGAAATGTCACTCCCGGCTCACCAGCAGCGCGAGCAGGAGTTCGAGAAAACGACATTGTTCTGTCCATCAACGAACAACCAGTTGCTGGAGATGAAGGTCTTGTAGCAATCATTCGTGACTCTGCGCCAGGCGAAAAGATCACATTGGTTGTCGAGCGTGATGGGAAGCAAGTGACGTTGGACGCAACGTTGGTGGCGCGCCCACAGGAGTAGCGCCTACACCTCGAGTTGCACTTGAGGAAACCGAACATCGTCAAGAACATCGCCATCGTTCAACCCAAGTGGTTCGAATGGTGGCGATGTTTTCCATGGTCGACTAATCCATCGCACGTCATCGCCGACATAGCGATAACTCACAATGCGACGACGATGCGGATGCGTTGCCGTGCCCGGTGCTGAATGCAACGTACGGAAATGAAATGCAACAACATCACCTGGTTGCGCATTGCATACAACGGTCTCGCCAAGTGACTCCAACTCGTCAACAGAGGGGAAGAGTTCAAAGCCTGCTGCTTGTCCAACATATGGCGAATCATCTACAAAGCGATTCGGAATGAATCGGCGCGGAACGCGATGGCTTCCACGAATGCAACGCAATGCGATGGACGACGGAATCGGGTCAAGTGGCACCCACAAGCTGACATTGTCGAAACCTTCCACGCCGTAGTAGGGATCATCGTGGTGCCAGGGCGTGGGGGTAGCGGTTCCCGGTTCCTTCACGAGAACGTGCTCGTGGAAGAAGCGGGGGGACGAGGTGTTCATTAACTCGCCAGCAATCCGGGGGAGGGTTCCTGTCAGTGCCGTGGTCTTGAATTCCTCGATGGACTGCCAATTCACGTAATCGTCAAAAAATCGGCCGCCACTGTCGGCCGGGGTGTAGTCATTCGACCACTCGCTGGGCTGGCGAAGGTTCTTTTCCACCCCTTGCTCGATAACGGCAAGGTCATCGGGGGCCAAAACGCCCCTCAAGACCACGAATCCATCCCTTTGGTAGGAGTCCACGTCGGAGGAGGCGAGAAGTGGCACGACCCGATGGTAGGCCAGAGCTCAACTTCCGCCCCGAGCAGAGGTTCAGGCGCCGACGGTGGGCGTTTTCCGATGCTTTCACAAACGCACAAAGTCTCTGAAATACCCTGCTGTGACCCTTTGTGGTCGGTCG
>JBIIJW010000222.1:0-2985 GCA_044233525.1 Ilumatobacteraceae bacterium
GTGAACGTGGTCGCGATGCATTGGCACGCACACCAGACATGTTGCCGGTTCTCAAAGATGCAGGTGTAGTCGATGCTGGTGGTGCCGGGTTCTTGTTGCTCCTCGATTCTTTCTTGCACGTTCTCGTAGGTGAGCCGATGCCAGAACCAGATGACAGTGCTGGTCCGAGCGCGGAGCAATTAGACGCTGTTGCAAAACGTCAGCAAGCAGACGGAACTGTCGATGTCAGCGAATTGCGATACGAAGTCATGTTCTTGTTAGACCTCGATGATTCACATGCGTCAGAGTTCAAAGCGGCCTGGGGAACCATTGGCGATTCCATTGTTGTTGTCGGTGGAGAAGGTTTGTATAACTGCCATATTCATACAAATGACATCGGTGCCGCTATTGAAGCTCCGTTGTTGTTGAATGGTCGACCACGCAGCATTCGCGTCACAGATCTTTTTGAAGAAGTTGCTGAAGAGCACGCAGCGCGCGAAGCAGAACTTGGTGCGCCAATTCAGTCGCGAACCAACACGCCGTCGTTGCCGCCGGTGACATGTGCGGTTGTTGCTGTTGCCAGTGGAGATGGATTGGCTGAGTTGTTTGGGCAACTTGGAGTTCACGGAGTCATCTCTGGTGGCCAAACACTGAACCCATCTACTGCTGAATTATTGGCAGCAGTGGAACACATGAATGCGCGTCAAGTCGTCATCTTGCCGAACAACAAGAACATCATTCCTGTTGCGAAACAAATAGATGCCCTCACCACTAAAGATGTTCGCGTCGTCCCAACATGCTCCATGCCTGAAGCGCTTGCGGCGTTGGTGTCGTATGACCCTGAAGCATCGGCTGAATCAAATGCTCGCTCAATGAGTGCGGCAGCCGAAGCAGTTGCAACAGGAGAAGTCACACAAGCGGTACGTGACACCAACTCCGAAGCAGGGAAAGTCACCGAAGGTGACTGGATTGGCTTGGTGCGTGGCGACGGCATCGTTTCGATTGCTGGCACTGTTGTTGGATCTGCCACACAATTGCTTGAACATCTCATCGATGAGTCGCGCGAACTTCTCACCATCGTTACGGGTGATGGGGCAACCACGGCTGCAACAGACCAAATCACCGCATGGGTCACTGAAAATCGCCCCGATGTTGCTGTCGAAATCCACTTCGGCGGCCAGCCTCTATACCCCTACTTGTTCGGCGTTGAGTAACGCGCCGCTCACTCTTCGCGAATTAGACCTCATTGGTCTTGAGCGCATCAAGGGAATCGGCGAGAAAGCGAAAGCATCGCTTGAATCGTTTGGTGTTTTCAGCGTGCTCGACCTACTTGAGACGTATCCGCGCAGATACATCGATCGTACGAACATGGCCACATTGCGTGACTTGGAACTAGGTGTTGAAACGCTCGTGATGGTGCGAGTGGAAAAATGCCGTTCCATTCAAACGAAAAACGGGCGCGTCATGGTGACGGCCACGGTTGCAGATGGAACCGGAAAGTTGTCCATCACTTTCTTTAATCAGCGCTGGCGTGAAAAGCAGTTGCAGCCGGGAATTGAGATTGCGGTGTTTGGGAAAGCCGAAATGTATAACGGCTATCGACAGATGACGAATCCAGTTGTTGATCGAATTGGAGATAGGGCGGCTCGATTTGTGCCGGTCTATCCCCAGAGCGAGAAGTCGCGTATCACCTCTTGGGATCTTGGTCGTTGGATTGAAGACGCCCTCACTAAATGTGACCCGCGTGGAATAGACGATCCCATTCCGCAAACAATTCTTGATGCACATTCGCTTATCGGTCGCCATGAGGCGCTGCGCAAGATTCATCTTCCGGATTCCAGCGAAGACCATCAGAAGGCTCGTCAACGTTTGGCTTTTGATGAAGTGCTTCGCGTGCAATTGATGCTGGTCGGACGAAAGGCTCAGTGGGAGCGAGAGTCGGCTGGCTTTGCACATGAGACAAATGGTCATCTCATCGATGGGTTCATGTCGGCGCTTCCATTTCCTTTAACGAATGCGCAGAAGAGAACAATTGCTGAGATTTACGAGGACCTCTCTATTGCGCAACCAATGCATCGACTCCTCCAAGGAGACGTTGGAGCGGGAAAGACATTGGTTGCAGTCGCCACCATGCTTGCTGCCGTACAAGGCGGTCATCAAGCAGCATTGATGGCGCCCACCGAAGTTCTCGCCGACCAACATGCACTGGGTATTCGGGCGTTACTTGAATCACTGAAGATTGCCGATGAGCAAAATCTGTTTGGCAACCGCGGACTGCGCATTGAACTCTTAACCAACAAAGTTCGTGCGGCCGAACGAAAATCAATTCTGGCTGGCCTGGCAGACGGAAGCGTCAACATCATCATTGGAACTCACGCATTGATTCAAGATGCGGTGAAGTTCAAAAGTCTCGGAGTTGTCGTGGTCGACGAACAACATCGCTTCGGTGTGCAGCAACGTTCCCAACTGCGCGATAAAGCGCAGGAATCGGAATCTGGACTAATGCCTGATGTGTTGGTGATGACCGCAACACCTATTCCTCGCACAGCGGCAATGACGGTGTACGGAGACCTTGATGTCAGCGTGTTAGATGAACTTCCACCGGGCCGCACTCCAATTTCAACATCGCGAGTCGCAGGACCCATCGAACGTGAATCAATGTGGGCTTCGGTGCGAGATCGTCTGAACCAAGGTCAACAGGCGTACGTGGTGTGTCCGCTCATTGAAGAAAGTGAAAAACTTGAGGTCGCGTCAGCTCAAGAAACTTTCGATGAGTTGACGTCGGGGGAGCTCAGTGGTTACACCGTAGCGTTGCTTCACGGGCGTATGTCGTCGGCCGACAAAGAAGCGGTCATGACCTCGTTTCGTTCTGGCGCGACACAAGTATTGGTGGCCACTACCGTTATTGAAGTTGGTGTCGATGTTCCGAACTCCACGAGCATGATTATTTTGGATGCAGATCGGTTCGGCATTGCACAGCTTCATCAATTGCGTGGTCGAGTTGGT
>JBIIJW010000223.1:0-2983 GCA_044233525.1 Ilumatobacteraceae bacterium
CGATTACGAGAAGAATTCGCGCCTCTATTGCTCGCCTACATTCCCCGATCGCAACTCGCCCCAGTTCACCCCGTTTGTTCACGACGAACTCGAGGCGCTCATCACTGCGGCAGGCGGCCGAACGCTGGCTCTCTTCACTAGCAACAAGGCGTTGAACGAAGCCACCGAAGCCTTACGCCAGCGCGTGCCGTTTCCCATCCTCAGCCCCACCGATTACACCCGCCAACGTCTCATTGAGATGTTCATGGCAGACGAGCACGCATGCATCTTCGCATCACAATCGTTTTTCCAAGGTGTGGATTTGCCTGGTCGCACCTTGTCACTTGTTGTCTTAGACAAACTCCCCTTCCCGCGGCCAGACGACCCCCTCTTAGAGGCTCGACGAGAAGCGGTAGGGCGCAACCAATCGTTTTCTTTAATCGATCTCCCAATTGCTGCAACATCGCTTGCTCAAGCAGCTGGTCGACTCATTCGCACTGCAGACGACAAAGGCGTCGTGGCCGTTTTAGACAACCGCCTCGCCAAAGCCAACTACTGGAGAACCCTCATCTCTGCTCTTCCACCAATGTCGCGTACACGAGAACGTTCCCAAGTGGAACAGTTTCTTCGCGACATCACCGCAGAATCGAATTAGTAGCCAAGCCGTTCAAGGCGGTCTGGCTTTTGTTGCCAATCTTTGTCCACGACAACATGTAGTTCTATGAAAGCGCCGGGCTTCATCTGCTGGCGAACGTTTTGGCCCACCTTTTTCAGCAACTCGCCACCTTTGCCGATCACCATGCCCTTTTGGCTTTCACGTTCAACGAGGATCTCGCAACGAACTCGCGGCCACTCCCACTCAGTCACACGGGTAGCCACTGAATACGGCAACTCGTCTTTTAAGACAGCAAGCAACTGTTCGCGCACCAGTTCTGCAACCCATTGTGTTTCTTCCGTGTCTGACACCATGTCAACTGGGTAATACGCCGGGCCTTCGGGCATTTTCTCCATCAATGCGGCTAAGAGTTGCGGAACACCATCGCCCGACACTGCGGACACAGGAAAGTACTCAGCGGCACCCAGAACTGATACTGCTTGCAACTGAGCCAATAACTGTTCTCGTGACGCCTTGTCTGTTTTGTTGACGATGACAAATGCATTCCGAATGTCAATGTGATCTGCGACCCATTGATCTCCTCGGCCAAACGGCTTACACGCGTCAATGAGGAGGCACACGACATCTACATCATTCGCGCTATCCAAAGCAGTCGCGTTAACTCTTTCACCAAGGGCGGTCACAGGCTTGTGAATACCTGGCGTGTCCACGAACACAATTTGACCATCGTCGCCATGATGCACACCGCGAATACGAGTTCTTGTTGTCTGGGGTTTGTTCGAGACAATTGAAACCTTTGAACCACAAATTGCGTTCAGGAGGGTGGACTTGCCAACGTTGGGTCTCCCCACGAATGTTACAAATCCACTGCGCACACTCTCAGGGTAGTGACAAATACAGACGAGTGGAACACTCCAGAGTCATTTCATGAGTCATACTTGTTAGATGCTTGCAAACGCATTTAAAGATCTCAATCCACGTAAATGGTTCGACCGGATGCAACCCCAAACCGTGTCCATCGCAACAATCCTTCTCTACATCAATGGGGCGTTCGCTTTCCTTCGCTTTCTCGACCGCACCGATGTTGAGGGTTACATGCGCGTCTACGGTGGGCTACACGCACTCATCACCATTGTCTTAATTCTGTGTTTCCCACTCGGCGGGTTCTTGATGGCCAACGGGAAGCTGTTCGGGTGGTACATCTCGCTTCTCGCAGCATTCTCACCCTTCATTCTCAGGATCATCTTCAAGGTCACCATTGCCGACCTCATGGCATGGCGAGATGTCATCATCGGTGGAAGTTACGTGAATCTCATGTTCGAAATTGCCCTATGCGCCCTGCTGTTGCACAGCATGAGCCAGGAATACGTCAAGCGTTGGCTTAGTTAACTCACACGCCCCTGCTTGTGGCACACTCATAGACATGACACGTCACATCGAAAGCCTGGCAGAACTTAAGAACATGGTGGGAGAGCATCTCGGCTACTCCGAATACATGGAAATCGATCAAGCACGCGTGCAGTTGTTTGCCGATGCCACCGGAGACCAGCAATGGATTCATACCGACCCAGAGCGCGCGAAGGCTCAATCACCTTTCGGTGGTCCGATTGCGCACGGCTATCTCACACTGTCTCTCGGGCCAGTGCTGTTGCCACAAATCTTTTCAGTCGGCGGAATTGCCATGGGCGTCAACTACGGCGCCAACAAGGTTCGCTTTATGGCTCCAGTACCAGTGGGTGCAAAACTACGAGCCGGTGTGAAAGTTCTCGCGGTGGACGACATTGCAGGTGGCGCTCAAGTAACCATCGAGACAACGTTTGAAACCGAAGGCGCTTCAAAGCCATCCTGTGTCGCAGAAGTTATCTTCCGCTACTACTCCGCTTAATCACGCACTGTCGGAGTGAGGCTCAACGGAAGTTGGGAATGACTTTCTTGGCAAACAGCTCAATAGTTTCAGTGTTCGGGTAATCAGGGCACCATGGAACAAAGCCTGTACAACCCGCGTCCAGATACTTCTGAATCTTTTCGCTCACTTGATCTGGCGTTCCCACCAAAGCCTTTTCTCTCCACTGGTCGGCAGGTAATCCCCACGGATTCTTGGACCCAGCAGCTTCAATGTCTTTTTCGTTCTCGCGAATGAATACTTCGCTTGAAATGGTTTTACGAATGGTGTCTTCGTCGCGCCCAACCGCGGCGCAATGCCCCTTCAAGATTTCGCGCTTCTTGATGAATTCGTCGAGCGAGCTACCAAAGTTCGAAACATCTGCGTGCTCGGCGACAACTCGCAATGTGAGCTGCTCTCCTCCACCGCCAATCCACACTGGTGGCGTTGGCTGCTGAAGTGGCTTCGGATCACAATGGGCACGAGACATCTTGTAGAACTTTCCG
>JBIIJW010000225.1:0-2935 GCA_044233525.1 Ilumatobacteraceae bacterium
AGGTCAAGTGGCTACAACGACAACCGCACCTCCTGCCGGTTAACTACACCGTCTGTAGATAGCTCACCATTGCGTCTTCAATTCGACGCAATACATTTCGGTATGCCTCGTCTGCGCCAAAAATTGCTGTGAGATTGAGTGTTGTCAGCAATCGAGCATGTGGTGATTCCATGTGTTCATCCACGTCGCCCACTACTGCAATAACTTTCTTTTCCGCGTCTTGTGCAAGTTGCTGAACACTGCCAACAACTTTTCCTTCGTAACTGGTGTCGTCCAGTAATCCTTCACCAGTCACGATGATGTCGTGTTCGCGCACTGCATCGTAAAAGCCAGTTTCGTCTGCAACAAGATCAAAGCCAGGAATCAATCGCGCGCCAAGCGCAACGAGTGCACCAGCTAGACCACCGGCAGCCCCTGAACCTTGGATGTTTGTGACGTCCACGTTGTAGTCGCGTTGAAACGATTGTGCGAGTTTTTCTAGTCGACCAGTCAGTAATTCAACTTGCGCGCGCGTTGCACCTTTCTGCGGTGCA
The DNA here is from genome assembly GCA_044233525.1 of Ilumatobacteraceae bacterium. Taxonomy (GTDB): domain Bacteria; phylum Actinomycetota; class Acidimicrobiia; order Acidimicrobiales; family Ilumatobacteraceae; genus UBA2093. The sequence continues at coordinate 534 of JBIIJW010000225.1, forward strand.
AACACACGAGCCGCATCCACAAAAGTGGTGTCTACATCGCATGCCACAAGAAACTCAACAGCGCGCAAGCGTGCAGGAGTAGAGATTGCTTTCAACGCACCGAGTCCACCATCTGTTGTTGCAGACCCGCCAAGACACACGATGATTTTTTTGGCGCCTGCGTTGAGTGCTTGGTCAATGAGTTCACCTGTACCACGTGTTGTGGCAGCGAGAGGATCGTTGTTGTCGGGGCCACCAGCGAGGGTCAGTCCCGATGCCTGTGCCATTTCGATAACAGCAGTTCCACGGTGTAGTCGCCACTCTGCTTGTACCGGAGTTCCCAACGGACCGGTCACCATTGACGTTCTGTTGGAGCCGCCGAGAACTGCCAGGGTTCCTTCTCCGCCATCGGCCATGGGGATCTCCGTGCAGTCAATGTTGAGAGACCAACACGCGTGTCCGATTGCAGCGCACACTTGTGCTGCCGTGGCAGTTCCTTTGAACTTGTCAGCAGCCGCAAGAACTCGCATTCCGACACACTACGAGACGCATATAAGGTTCCACCCATGAGTGAAGAACTGACGTCGCTTGATGCGACTACACAAGCCGAATTGATTGCACGAAAAGAGGTGTCGGCAGCCGAATTAGTTGCAGCGTCAATTGCTCAAGCAGAGCGAGTGAATGGAACCATTAACGCGATTATTCATCCGCGATTTGAAAAAGCACTACAAGAAGCTGCGTCACCAATGAACGGTCCATTCGCCGGAGTTCCATTGGTCCTGAAAGACCTCGGCGCGTCAATGGCTGGCGAGCCACACCACATGGGAACTCGATTCCTGAAGAATGCCAACTACATCGCATCGCGCGATAGCTATCTCACACAACGATTCCGCAACGCAGGTTTCATTGTGATTGGTCGCACCAACACACCAGAGTTTGGAAACACCATTACAACTGAACCGTTGAGCTACGGACCATCACGTAATCCGTGGAACACCAATCATTCCACTGGTGGTTCATCTGGTGGCTCGGCAGCGTCTGTTGCATCACATGTGGTACCTGTCGGACATGCAAATGACGGTGGCGGCTCTATTCGAATTCCTGCTAGTGAATGTGGTCTTGTTGGTTTGAAACCATCGCGTGGTCGCGTGAGTAAAGGCCCAGACCTCGGAGAGAGTTGGATGGGCTCCACCATTGATGGTTGCGTCACTCGCACCGTGCGAGACACCGCGGCGGTTCTTGATGTGATCTGTGGTTATGAACCAGGCGACCCATACACAGCACCACCGTTTGCGCGACCACTTGCAGAGGAATTGAATGAGTCACCAGGACGATTGAAGATTGGAATTCTTGATCATCCTTTGTTTGCGCATCAACTTGACGATTCTGAATCGCGGGAAAGTGTTCGTCGAACTGCAGAAGTGTTGTCATCGCTAGGGCATGAAGTATCTGTTGCATGGCCAACAGCACTTGAAAATGAAGAGAGTGCTGGAAAGTTCACAGCGATTGTGGCGGCGTGGACGCATACCGATGTTTCGTACTTTGAGTCGGTCTTGGGTCGTGAACTTGGTGAAGGTGACCTAGAGCCAGACAACATTCTCATGCGTGAACTTGGTCGTCGAGTGACAACTCATGACTACTTGGCAAATATGCAGTGGTTGCATTCGTGGTGCCGCAGTGTTGTGGAGTGGTGGGAGCCTCGCAACGGTTCTGCAGGATTCGACATTCTCGTCACGCCAACATTGGCTGGTCCACCACCACCAATTGGTCGACTGGCGGGCGAACATGGTGGTCGCAACCTGCGTGAAATCCTTGCGTATACATCGCAGTTCAATCTCACGGGGCAACCAGCAATCAGCCTCCCATTGCATTGGAGTAACACTGGATTACCAATGGGTGTGCAGTTTGTGGCGGCACCATTCCGTGAAGACGTATTGATTCGATTGGCATCACAACTTGAACAAGCCATGCCATGGAGTCATCGAGTTGCGCCACTGGTGGCGAATTCCTAGCGAATCGGTAGGGTTTCGGTATGGCTGTGACCGTTCGAATTCCCACAACAATGCGACCAATTTCTGGTGGTGCTTCTACTGTTCAAGTGGAAGGTTCCACTCTTCGTGATGTTCTCGCGGCTCTGAATGCAGCGCATAACGGATTCGCCGAGCGTTTGTTCGATGATGCAGGCGAGCTACATAAGTTCGTCAACATCTTCGTCTCTGACGACGATGTTCGCTACATGAACGGTCTTGATACGCCCGTTAAAGACGGCGACACAGTGTCCATCATTCCAGCGGTAGCTGGGGGCTTCTCGTTCCACTGACCTTCGTTGGCGCTACCCAATGGCGGCGCGCATCAACAGAGAACAACTCGTCGTCATTCCAGAAATCAAGTGGTGCTGTTCGCGAAACCAGTGGGTGAGTGGT
>JBIIJW010000226.1:0-2932 GCA_044233525.1 Ilumatobacteraceae bacterium
AAGTTTCGGCATGGCATCAAATCGTGCCGTTAAGAATAGAACTCGCACGGAAAGTGCCTTTGAGCGCGCGAAGAAAGAGTTGTTCGAAGAAGGCATCAGCACATCGCGGATGTATCTCGATCCGCAGCGCCCAGGAGTTGAAGACATCATCGACCAAATCGTCGCAGGACTTCGCTCCTCATGCACGTACGCAGGTGCGGCACATCTTGAAGAGTTCCACGAACGTGCAGTTGTTGGGGTCCAGAGTTCTGCGGGATACGACGAAGGTCGTCCACTCGGCACAAGCTGGTAGGCGTGGCAGTCATCGCCATTGATGGGCCGGCGGGCGCAGGCAAATCAACAGTTGCTCGGCGCGTCGCAGAGTCCATTGGAATTCCTTACCTCGACACGGGCGCTATGTACCGCTGTGTGGCTTTGCAAACGCTCCGACTCGGCGTTGATCCACTTGATGTTCAGAAAGTGGCCAACATCGCAGACAACGTAGGCATCACTTTGGACGGGACTCGCATAGGGCTGAATGGTGAGGATGTCTCTGATCTCATCCGTACCCCAGAAGTTGCGGCCATCGTCAGTTTGATCGCCGCTCATACTCCCGTGCGAGATGCGATGCGTTCCCAGCAACGTCAGTGGATTGAAAGTATGAACGGTGGAGTGGTGGAAGGACGAGACATCGGAACAGTTGTGTTCCCAGATGCTGAGGTAAAGATTTTCCTTACTGCTTCTCCTCTCGAGCGAGCTAAAAGACGAGTCGAACAAAATGGAGGCAACTTAGAAGAGGTTGCAGCCAGCATCTCAGAACGAGATCACATTGATTCCACTCGAGAAGATTCGCCATTAAGGCCCGCTGATGATTCGATTTTGGTCGACTCCACAGGCAAATCGATTGATGACGTCGTGGCGGAAATCATCAAAGTGTTCAGACAACGACGAGGAGATCAATCACATGGCTGACGTAGATACCAAACTCGTTGGACAATCTTTGGTGAGCCGTCTCTTTTACAAGATGATGCGAGCCCTTGTTGTTGGCGTGTGTGTTGCTTATACGCGAACCCGAGTCATCGGGCGACACAACATTCCGGCGGACGGAGCTTTTCTCTTGGCGCCGATTCATCGTTCGAACGTTGACACGCCTCTTGCAGCCGCAGTCACCAGTCGTCGTCTGCGTTTTATGGGGAAGGATTCCATTTGGAAAATCGCACCCATCGGATGGATCATTTCTGCACTTGGTGCGTTTCCTGTCACGAGAGGAACAGCTGATCGCGAAGCACTGAAGCGATGCATTGCTGTTCTCGAGTCTGGTGAGCCACTGGTGTTGTTCCCAGAGGGAACTCGTCAATCCGGACCTGTTGTGTGTCCGCTCTTTGACGGAGCTGCGTACGTCGCGGTAAAAGCGGGAGTACCGATCATTCCTGTCGGCATTGGTGGCTCCGAAGGTGTGATGCCAAAAGGTTCGAAAATGATCTATCCACGCAAATGTGTGATTGTTGTAGGTGAACCTATTTTTGCGCCACGTGACGAATCAGGAAAAGTTCCTCGTAGCGCGGTGAAAGAGATCACGGACATTCTGTCCAAGGAATTGCAACGTCTTTTTGATGAGGCGCAGCAACTTGCAGGCACGCCAAACGTTTACGAACGGTAAAACGCGTCCATTAAATCAACGAGATGCTGTGGGTCATTGGCCCCGCACATCTCGCGAATTGAATGCATGGAGAGCTGAGGAACCCCGACATCTATTGCTTCAATGCCAAGTTTTGTCGCGGTGATTGGTCCAATCGTGGAACCACACGGCATGTTGTTGCGCGATACGAAGGTTTGGAGTGGAACATTGTTCTTACTCGCCACAGTGCGCAAGAACGCCGCACCACGCGCCGATGTGGCGTATCGCTGATTGCCATTCAATTTCAATGCGACGCCTTGGTTTGGCAGGGGAGCGTGCCGCGACTCATGACGTTCTCTGTAATTCGGATGAACTGCATGTGCGTTGTCTGCCGATAAGCACCAAGACTGTGAAGCAAGGTCATGCACCTGACCCCGGCTCAGGCCCTGTTGTTCGGCAAATACTGCAATGAACGTTTCGAGTAGCGGGCCTGCAGCTCCGGTGACACTTTCTGAACCAACTTCTTCGTGGTCATTGAGAATGGCAATGCACGTATGTGGAGATTGCTGTGTAATCAACGACGTTACGGCGGCCCAGCACGACAGCTGGTTGTCGAGACGTGCGCTGGCAATGAGAGATGAATCAACTCCTAGAACAGCAGCCCTTTGTACATCAAACAAGTGTGCATCGAATGCTGCGATGTTGGAGACCCCGCTTATCCCTGCCAACCATTCAGTGAAGAGAGGAGCTTCAACTCCCCATACCGGAACAGTGTGTTGATGGCGATCAAGTACAAGTCCGCGCTCGTTAATTTCTCGATCGAGATGTATGGCCAACTGCGGAATACGAGCCAGCGGAGTGTGAACGGCAAACAGTTGTTCTTCTCCATCACGGCTGACCACGCGACCTGCGAGCCCGAGGTCTCTGTCTAGCCAAGAGTTAACAAGCACTCCACCATATATCTCGACCCCTAACTGTGCCCAGCCAGTGCTGTGGACGTCTGGTGATGGTTGAAGACGAAGATTCGGAGAATCAGTGTGCGCGCCAACAATTCGAAGTGGTGCTTGTTTGTCTCCAAGCGTCCAAGCGATGATTGCTCCGTCAACAGACATAAAACCACGACTCTCTAGCGAGGAGGACAGGTTGTGCTGTTGTGTAAAACCGTTCGCACTTAAACGCGAACTCGCCGTTTGGACGACATGAAAAGGAGTGGGGGAAGAATCCAACCAATCGAATAACGACGAAAGAGCGTTGTTATCCATTAAAAAGACCAACCGGCAAGCCAGTGCCGCGTAAATGAGATGTTTCGTTCACCGACAGAATGCTTCGGTGGCC
>JBIIJW010000025.1:0-11749 GCA_044233525.1 Ilumatobacteraceae bacterium
GCGCGCTGAGCCACCAATAGCGCCTTTGAACAACAAATCGCTGTAGGTGCGTGGTGCTTCGTGACGCTGCAATGTGCGGAAGTCGTGCATTTGCGTTCCACTTGCGAAATACAACGCCAATTGCTGTGCATTTGCGCCACTTTCCACCAAACGAGCTTCAGCGCGAACGCGTGCGTAATCGCCACCCAATGCAATGGTGTTGAGACGCGTGTTGGAGTCGCGATAGCCAGCAGTTTGCTGGTGCGCAATCATCCATGTGCAAAGACCAAGCTGATTGATGCCCACGTAGTTCACTGTGGCGCCAGCCGACGCACGAACTTCCAAAACTGGACACACCAATGAGCGAACTGAATCGTCGGAAACGAAACGCTCAACAACAGTGATTTCACCGTCGCCTTCGGTGTCAATCACTAGACGCGGAAACGCCACAATGCCATCGGCCTCCACAAAATGCGTGACCTCGATGACCTCGTCTGAGTACACACCCTTTGGCAACACAAACGTTGTCTCTACACCTGATGCAAGATTCATCTCTGCAAAAACGTCTGCAGGAGTTGGCATCGCAATTCCGGCACGCGATGTGCTGGACAAGAATGAGTCGCCACGTGCAATCACAGTGCGCACAGTTCCTGGTGCGAACTGCGACAGATCAAGTTCACCAATGCGGCTGTAACGCCAAATCTCTTCTTCGGTGCTCGGCAGAGCAAGGGTTGCATTCATGTGGGGGTCTTTTCTTTGATTACTTCTTCTTTTTTCGCCACCAGCGACGTTTCTTGTCGCGTTCGGCGTTGACTTCTTCAATCATCTGCGCACCGATTGAATTGATGATGTCTTCAGCGGCGTCGAGTACTGCTGCTGCAGATCCGTCGTCAAGCCCGGGGACTTCTGGCGGAGTTGGCGGTGCGATGGCAGACCCATGCACCCATGCAACATCTGCCAGTCGACGTTCGTATTTCTCGCAGTTGTCGGGGCATCGCCACGGTGCTTCGGGAGCAAGATCGAGATTGCACTTGCGAACGGCATCGCCGTTTGCGTACGTGCGGCTCTCGTAGTGCTTGCATTCCGTGCGCATCGGCATGGCGTGAACTCAATCGGCATAATCAGCCGACAGAGCCCTCCATCTGCAATTCGATGAGGCGACTCCATTCCACTGCATATTCCATTGGAAGGGTGCGAGTCACTGGCTCGATGAAACCATTCACCACCATGCTCATTGCTTGTTCTTGCGACAGGCCACGACTCATGAGATAAAACAGCTGCTCGTCGGCAATCTTTGACACGGTTGCCTCATGGCCGATCTCAGCATCTTTCTCGCCCACTTCCATGTATGGAAGCGTGCGACTTTCGCTATCGCCATCGAGAATCAACGCATCACACTGCACATGGCTCTTGCAGCCGTATGCACCTTCATCAACGCGAACAAGTCCGCGATAGGTGGTGATGCCACCATCTTTGCTGATGGACTTCGACACAATCTTCGATGTTGTTTCGGGCGCTGCGTGCACCATCTTTGCGCCAGCGTCTTGATGCTGACCAGCACCTGCGTATGCAACCGACAACACTTCACCGGTGGCCTTTGGACCCACCAAGTACACACTTGGGTATTTCATGGTGAGCTTTGAACCGATGTTTCCATCGATCCATTCCATGTGACCTTCTGCTTCCACACGTGCGCGCTTGGTGACCAAGTTGTACACGTTTGGCGACCAGTTCTGAATAGTGGTGTAGGTGACGTGAGCGCGTGGCTTCACAACAATTTCTACAACAGCAGAGTGCAGTGAGTCGCTGGTATACACCGGCGCAGAACAGCCTTCGATGTAATGAACCTTTGAGCCTTCATCGGCAATGATGAGCGTGCGCTCGAACTGTCCGGCGTTTTCAGAGTTAATGCGGAAGTACGCCTGCAACGGCATTTCACATTCCACGCCAGGTGGAACATAAATGAATGATCCGCCGGACCACACCGCTGTGTTCAGCGCAGAGAACTTGTTGTCTCCTGGCGGAATGACGGTTCCGAAATACTTCTTCACCAAGTCTGGGTATTCGCGCAACGCAGTGTCCATGTCACAGAACAAAATGCCCTGCTCTTCAAGATCTTCACGGTTGCGGTGGAAGACCACTTCTGATTCGTACTGTGCGGTGACGCCTGCGAGGTACTTACGCTCTGCTTCGGGAATGCCCAACTTTTCGTAGGTGGCCTTCATCTGCTCTGGAAGGTCGTCCCATTCATCAACCTGGGCCGTTGCTGGCTTCAAGTAGTAATAGATGTCTTGGAAATCAATGTCTGGCATGTTGTCTGCAAACCATGGCGCCATTGGCTTGCGATCGAAAATTCCGAGGCTGCGCAAACGCAACTGGGTCATCCAACGCGGTTCACCCTTCCACCACGAAATCTGCTCAACGACGGCTGTGTTCAAGCCTTTTGCTGGCTCGAATGCATACTCCACTTCGTCGCTCCAACCGAGGCTGTACTTACTGAGATCGAGGTCGAATGTCGTCACGAGAAGTGTCCTTTGGGGTGGTGATGGCCCGACGGGGGTCGGGGTATTTGCACTACCGCCATAGTAACAATTCCCCCACCCAGAACCCACCTACCGCACGCAGATAAGCCATACAGGTAGCGTCATTCCCTTCATGGAACGTTTCGGTCTCGTCGGTCTGCCTAACGCAGGTAAGTCATCTCTCTATAACGCACTCACGGGGGGTGGCGCCCTGGCGGCCCCATATGCGTTTGCCACCAAAGACCCCAACATTGGCGTCGCCAAGGTGCCAGACCATCGCCTTCTCCAGTTGGCAGAGATGTCGAAGACCAAAAACATCGTTCACGCCTCCGTTCAGGTGGTGGACATTGGTGGTCTTGTGGAAGGCGCCAGTAAAGGTGAAGGACTTGGTAACAAGTTCCTCGCCAACATCCGCGAAGTCGATGCCATTGTCTATGTGTTGCGCGCTTTCAAAGACGACGACGTGCCGGGCCCCGATGATCCACTTGAACATCTTCGTGTTGTCGAACTTGAACTAGCTCTTGCAGACCTTGAAACGGTTGAAGCACGCCTCAACCGCGTGAAGAAGACGGCGCGCGTTGACAAGTCGAACCAAGAAGAGGCCGCTGTCTTGCAACGCGCCTACGACGCACTTGCAGATGGACTGCCGCTGTATCGCTCCACCTTGTCAAAAGATGACCGCGAAGCACTTGCACCACATTTCTTGCTCACAAACCGTCGTGTTCTCGCTGTGGTGAATGTTGGAGAGAACGAACTCGACACCATTCCTGCCATGGAAGAACGAGTGCGTGGCGAACTATGCCCTCCCGGGTCAGTTCAAGAAAACGACATTGAAGTGTTGGGCATGAGCGTGCAAATTGAAGCTGAAGCTGCGCAATTGTCCGATGAAGACCGCGCCGAAATGTTGGAAGCCCTCGGCCTCGGCGAAGGTGCATTGGCCAAAATGGTTCGCTCGGCGTATCACGTGCTTGGTTTGCGCACGTACTTCACCACGGGCGAAAAAGAAACGCGCGCATGGACGTTCCACGCAGGCGACAAGGCTCCCGTGTGTGCAGGAAAAATTCACTCAGACATTCAGCGCGGATTCATTCGCGCTGAAGTCATCCACTGGGATGAGTTGATCGACCTTGGTTCCTGGAACGCTGCAAAAGATGTCGGAAAGATTCGCTCTGAAGGCAAAGAATACGAATTCGTTGACGGCGACGTCACTGAATTCCGATTTAACGTGTAGCCATGACATCTGCTCCAGAACACAGCGAGTCCGCACTCGTGTGGCTGGTCAGTGACGGTCGAGTTCTTGCATCTGCGCGGCGAGCCGTCACTCGAAGTGAGCGTCGTCGCGGACTGCTTGGTGTGTCATCAGTACCAGAACCGCTTGTTCTTGAACCATGTTCATGGATTCACACGGTTGGGATGCGCACTGCAATTGACGTCGTGTACGTAGCGCATGACGGAACCGTTCTCTCAACGTCACACATGCGCCCATGGCGAGTTGGTCCCTTGACTCGCAGTGCGCGATTCATTGTTGAGGCGGCACCAGGCTCCATTGAACGGTGGAATGTCAAGCCAGGAGACAAGTTGGAGATTCGCCATGTCGAATCCTGACTCCGTGTCATCAATTGTTCACGCCGGCTTGTGGCTTGTTGCAACACCCATCGGCAACATGGACGACTTGTCTCCGCGCGCAGTTTCTGTCTTACGCGCCGCCACCGTAATTTGTTGCGAGGACACTCGCCACAGTGGAACATTGCTGAAACGAATTGGCGCAACACCACAAAGACTGATTGTCACAAACGATCACACCGAACACGACGCCATCTCAGATGTGCTCGCTCTTCTCTCAGAACACGCAGTCGTTGCAGTTATTTCCGATGCCGGTACTCCTGCAATGAGCGACCCCGGACAACGCCTTGTTGCCGCCGCTGCACAAGCGGGCTACCCCATCTACGCAACACCAGGCCCAGTGGCTTTCGTTGTCGCAGCCGCCATCAGTGGTTTACCAACGGAACGAATTGCATTTGATGGCTTTCTCCCCCGCTCTGGTGCAGAACGACGTGAACGACTCACCGAAGTTGCCCGTGAACGCCGCACGCTCGTGCTGTACGAAGCACCACATCGACTGGTAAAGACTCTGACAGATCTTCTCAACACTTGCGGGCCCGACAGAACAATTGTCCTCGCGCGCGAACTCACCAAGTTGCACGAAGAGGTGTGGCGCGGAACTTTGGCCGACGCCGTACAGCACGCAAACACCGTTGAACCCCGTGGCGAATATGCACTTGTGTTGGCGCCATACGTCAGCGACACTGTTGACGTGTCCGACGCCGACATTCTGATTGAACTTCAACAACGAGTATCACGTGGCCTTTCAAAACGAGATGCCATTGATGAAGTCACCGCTGCACTTGGTGTTCCTCGGAAACGTGTCTACGCATTGGCAACATCATGAGCGCTCGCCCCACTGCCGCATTTTTTGATCTCGACCGAACCCTCATTGCCGGATCATCAGCGTTTGTTTTTGCACGCGCCGCCCGAGACGCTGGCTACATCCGCATACAAGATTTCATTCCTGATGTCATTCGCGCATTGAAGTTTCAATTCATCGGCTCCAGTGATGAATCAACTCACGGGGTTCGCGACAGAATTCTTGCTGGTGTAGGCGGCATGAAGCAGAGCGATCTTGTCAGTTTGAATGATTTGGTGCTTCCAGAACTTCTCGGACTCATTCGACCCGAAGCACGCGCATTGTTGGAACAACATCATGCTGCTGGACGCGAAACGTGGATTATCTCTGCATCACCAATTGAAATTGTTGAACCTCTTGCCATCGCACTCGGAATGACTGGCGGAATCGGAACACGAGGCGAAGTGGAGAATGGTGTTTACACGGGCCGACTCGACGGCCCCTTCTGTTATGGCGCAGGTAAAGCAGAAGCAATTGAGCTGCTTGCCACAGAACGCAACATCGATCTCGCAAACTCATGGTCTTACTCGGACAGCATGAGCGATGTTCCCATGATGGAACTTGTTGGTCATGCAGTTGCGGTGAATCCAGATTCTGAACTTGCGCAACTCTCGCGTCAACGTGGTTGGCCAGTCGTGGTGTTTGCACAACGATCCAAAATGCTGATTCGTCGTTCTAGTACTGCCACGTTTGCAACTGCTGCAGTGATCGCCGCATACATGCTGGGTATTCAGCGCGGCCGCCGTTCGTAGCGCGTTATTGCTGCGACAGAGGTGCTAGCGCAAGTTGGCGACTCATGGCGACAACTCGACCCGTTGAATCCCACATCACGCCGTCTTCTTCCCAATAGCCACCTTGCACAACGGTGCTCGTGAAGTCACATGCAATGGGGCCTGGTGCCGGCACGCCACGCACATGCACGGTGAACTCAATGGTGGGGACCCATCCTTGCATCCCAAACAAGTTGAACATCACCGGCGGGAATGCATCCGCGGCCAACAAGAGTGCCATGGTGTCAATAGGGCGTTGATCTTTAAATGAGAACCACCCACGTGCACGAGCAATTCCGTTTGGCTCATTGCGAGCAAAGCCAGTGTCGTCTGGATGCAATCTCATGTCCAAACGAGTTCCCAAACCCAATGGAACGTTCGATGTTTGCGGCCGAACCTGACATTCCTCAAATGATGGCAAGTCAACCATGGGACGCATGTTGTGTTGCGGTCCTTGCGTTGCGTCAACATCACCGAAAGTTCCAATGCTGCGAACAATTTCTTTTCCGTCACGAACCATGCGCCCTGTCACCGTTGAAAGACGTCGACCCGCCTTCACAACTTCCGTGTGCGTCTGCGCTGGACCCGCGGGTCCAGGCGACAAGTAGTGCATTGATACCGACACGGGGTGCGCCCGCTGACTCTCCACGCGCATTGCATTGGCAACTAAAGCGAGAAGGTACCCACCATTTGCATTTCCATTGATATCCCAACGATCTTCAATGGGAGTGTCGTAGACACCGTCACCAAGCGGAGTAGCTGCAATCGCGTTATCAAACTCAAAAGGCATTAGATAAGCGTAAAGAAGTCACGCAACAAAAAACGAACCCACGACTGAGGGCTCTGTGGCGTAGCCTGAATAGGTGGGCAAGTACTACCTCACTACACCTATCTATTACGTGAATGCACGTCCGCACCTCGGGCATGCATACACAACCATTGTTGGTGATGCACTTGCGCGTTGGCATCGACTCCTCGGAGACGATGTTCACTTCCTTACCGGCACCGACGAACACGGCCTCAAGATTCAGCAAGCCGCAGATGCTGCGGGCACATCACCACAAGAGTTCACGGACTCCATTGCCCCGCTGTTTCAACAGGCATGGGAACGGCTCAACATCTCGAACGACGATTTCATTCGCACCACCGAGGCACGGCACCGCGCTGGTGTTGAAAAACTCTTACAGGCATGTTTTGACGCTGGCGACATCGAGCTCGACACCTACAAAGGTTTGTATTGCGTGGCGTGTGAGGCCTACTTCACTGAAGACGATCTAGACAACGGGAATTGCCCCATCCACAAGCGTCCAGTGGAACATGTTGAAGAAGAGAATTACTTCTTTCGACTCTCACGTTTCGAACAACGACTCATCGATTGGTATTCATCACATCCTGGCGCCGTCGTGCCCGAGCACCGAGTCAACGAAGTATTGGGTTTCATCAAACAAGGTCTCCAAGATTTCTCTGTCAGTAGAAAAACTCTGACGTGGGGTATTCCGTTACCGTTCGATACCTCACACGTTGCGTATGTGTGGTTCGACGCATTAGCGAACTACATCACCGCCATTGGTTACGGCACCGACGACGCCATGTTCAATAAGTGGTGGCCCGTGAATCATCATCTCATCGGCAAAGACATCATTCGGTTCCACAACGTGTATTGGCCAGCCATGTTGATGTCTGCCGGTATCGAGCCGCCACAGGGCTGGGCCGTCGGCGGTTGGCTACTGGTGGGTGGCGAAAAGATGTCGAAAACATCGGGGAACGTTGTCAACCCTCTCGATCTTGTCGACGAGATTGGTGTTGATGGATTCCGCTACTACGTCCTGTCCGACACCTCATATGGAAATGACGGCGACTTCACCTACGAAGGACTCATTAGTCGTTACAACTCAGATCTTGCCAACAACCTCGGCAACTTGGCAGCACGCGTTGCCACTGTTGTTGGAAAGAAGTGCGATGGAATCGGCACGGCACCATCGTCTACTAGCCCGCTCGCGCCACTCGCAGCGCAAGCGGTGGAAGAAACAATTGCTCACTGGGATCTCGTGCAGCCATCGCGTGCGCTGGAAGCAACATGGCAACTCATTCGCGCCACAAACGCTCACCTCGAAAACAATGAACCGTGGAAGTCCGAACCCGGCGCTCACGTTGACAACATCATGGGTGACGCGCTGGAGGCATTGCGTATCGTCACCATTCTTGCTTTCCCTGCCATGCCCGATACTGCTCGCGAAATCTGGCGCCGTATTGGCATGACATCAAACATTGAAGATTGCCGTATCCCTGCAGACACGCAATGGGGCCAATACGTGCCTGGCAATGCAGTGGAGAAAGGTGATCCACTCTTCCCACGCCGCACAATTGCATGAGTTACGCACGCGGTTGGACCGACACACATTGTCATATTCACGACGACAAAATGGCGTTTTCTTCAGATGAATCGCTCTCTCGGGCGCGCGATGCCGGAGTTGAACGCTTTGTCGTCATCGGATGCGACACCGAGACATGCACCCAAGCAACATCTCTCGCCGCGAAACACAACGACGTGTGGGCCACCGTTGGGCTTCACCCACACGATGCAATAAATGGAGTCGACAGCATCGTGCCATTCATCAATGCCCCCCGCGTTGTTGGTATTGGCGAGTGTGGGCTTGATTATTACTACGAGCATTCACCTCGCGATATCCAAATGAGAGCGTTTGCAGAGCAGATTGCACTCGCCCACCAACACGATTTGACACTTGTCATTCACACTCGCGATGCATGGCAAGACACCTTTGATGTTCTCGATGCAGAAGGAATGCCAACAAACACCATCATTCATTGTTTCACTGGAGGGCCAGACGAAGCACGCGAGTGCGTTGCTCGTGGCGCATACCTCTCGTTCAGCGGAATCGTCACCTTCAAGAATGCAACTGAACTTCGTGAGGCGGCCATGTTGTGTCCGGACGATCGCATTCTCGTCGAGACAGACAGTCCTTTCTTGGCGCCCGTTCCACATCGCGGCCGCCCGAACGAACCAGCACACGTAGGAATCGTGGGCACCGCAATCGCCGATTTACGTGGAACCAATAGCCAAGAATTCGCTGCAATCACAACGGCGAACGCATTACGAGCATTCCCCCGCATACATTCATAGGGACATGAATCTCTCCACCATCGACCGAAATCGCATCACCGTCGCCATCGTGGCAACAGTTGCTGTTCTTGTCATTGGCTTCATGGCGTCCGGTAGGTCCGCCGACTCTGTTGAGACAAAAGAAATTGTCGCAACCACCACCACTCTCGATCTCGGTCTCGCAACCGACAACACCGCAGATGCACCCGCAAATCTCGACGGCCCTGTCAGCGTCGACCCCAATGGGCAGGGACAAATTGCCTACCCCGCCAACAACGACGGTCAAATGGCGCGCGGCACAGCGTCGTTCAAGCGCTTTCCCACATCAGCAAAGACTGGTTGTGTCACTTCACTTGCTCCACTTGGTGTAGAAATCACCGTCCGTAATCTCAATAACGGCCACAAGACAAAGTGCTTCAACGTCAACATCATCTTGAATTCATCAGCATCATTCGACATCACACTTGATGCAAGCGTCTTTGAAGCAATTGCCGAACTCGTTGATTCCCCCATTCCCGTTGAGTTGACCTGGTGACACTTTCGCGTTCAGATGCCTCACGCCAACTAGAAGGCGCTGGCCTTCGTGCAAAACGAGCATTGGGCCAGAACTTTGTTGTCGACCCCAACACCGTTCGAAAAATTGCACGCCTCGCAAACATTGAAGGCCACGGGCACGTCGTAGAAATTGGCGCAGGCCTTGGCTGCCTCACGCTTGCACTCGCAGAAACAGATGCATCTGTGACCGCAGTGGAAGTAGACGATGCTCTCATTCCGTTACTCACAGAGAACGTCGGCAATGTTCCAAACGTTCGCATCGTTCACGCCGACGCAATGAAAATTCGCTGGGATGAATTGCTGAGCGATGGCGACAGTTGGGCGCTAGTTGCCAACCTGCCCTACAACGTCGCAACACCATTGGTGGCCGACATCCTCGATTTTGTTCCACGTGTGCAACGCATGTTGGTGATGGTGCAAAAAGAAGTTGGCGAAAGATTTTGCGCGACACCATCAACTGAGGCATACGGCGCCCTCAGCGTGAAGGTGGCGTTCTATGCGTCTGCGCGCATAGTTGGAATGGTTCCTGCCTCTGTTTTCCTTCCACGGCCAAACGTTGAATCTGCTCTGGTGGAAATTGTGCGTCACACTTCTCCACTTGATTCATCGATTAACTCGAAGCAGTTGTTTTCTCTCGTGAAGATGGGGTTTGCAAAGCGACGCAAAATGCTCCGTGGCGCCATGGCTGGTCGCGTCACTCCAGAGCAGTTTGAAGCGGCTGGCATTCTTCCCACCGCGCGCGCCGAAGAACTCACCGTGCACGACTGGATTCGCCTCGCTCACATTGTGGAAGCAACATCATGATGTCCCTTGAGGCTCCAGCAAAGCTGACGTTGTCTCTTCGCGTCACGGGAGTTCGCAGTGATGGCTACCACTTGATTGATGCAGAGATGGTGGCATTGTCGCTCACCGACATTGTCCACATCACACCGTCAGACTCCATTCGCATCTCGGCGGTTGGTCCATTTTCACTAGGCATCCCGACTGATGAATCAAATTTGGTGCACAAAGCTTTGTCGTTAGTGCAACGCACAGCAGATGTTCGTGTGGAGAAGAACATTCCACATGGTGGTGGGTTAGGTGGTGGCTCTACAGATGCAGCAGCCATCTTGCGGTGGGCAGAATTTTTCAACGCTGAACAAGCCGCGCGCCTCGGAGCAGATATTGCATTTTCATTGGTGGGAGGCCGAGCCCATGTTTCGGGTATCGGCGAGATTGTTCAGCCTCTCCCCTTTGCAGAGATGCCACTCACCTTGTTTGTTCCACCTCTTCACGTCTCCACTCCATTGGTGTACAAAACATGGGATGAACTTGGTGGCCCTGCTGGAGATCAAGAAAACGACCTTGAGCCCGCCGCCATCGCCGCCGTTCCGGAATTGGCAACGTGGCGAGATCGGATACACGACGCCTTCGGTGTTCGTCCGCATCTTGCAGGGTCGGGGGCCACATGGTTCGCCCATGGCCACCTCACACCAGAGCGAGAAACCCCCGCGGGACTAGTCGTGGTACACACGACAACGCGCCCCGATGCGGGACGCGTTGTTGCATAAAAGCTTGAAATGTTCGACTATTTGCGACGCTGGTGACGCGTACGACGCAACATTTTCTTGTGCTTCTTCTTACGCATGCGCTTGCGGCGCTTCTTGATTAGTGAACCCATAAGGAATAAGAACCTATCGGGTCATTCGGGAAAACTGAAAATCCGATACCGTATGTATCGCTTTCCGGGATCGTCCAATTGGCAGGACGTCTGGTTTTGGTCCAGAAAATAGGGGTTCGAGTCCTCTTCCCGGAACCACTGTGGTCCGCTTGATGCCAACCACTCCACCCTCTGCGTCGGCGTTCTACACTTGCTCAACATGAGCATCCGTTCCATGGAAAAAGTGACCACAAAGCGTTTATCGCTTTTTACGGGACGGACTCACCCAAGTCTGGCAAACGAAGTTGCGGGGCATCTCAATATTGAATTAGGCGATGCCAACTTGGTGCAGTTCGCTAACGGTGAAATTCGCCCTCGCTTCACAGACAGCATTCGCGGTGGCGACGTGTTCGTCATGCAATCACATTTCGGAACCGATGCTGGCTCCATCAACGACTCCATCATGGAACAGCTCATCATGATCGACGCCGCACAACGTGCGTCTGCAAAGAGAATTACCGCTGTCTGTCCGTTCTACGGTTATGCGCGTCAAGATCGAAAAGCAGAAGGTCGCGAACCAATTACCGCGCGCCTCATCGCAGACATGTTCAAAGCAGCTGGTGCATCGCGAATGGTGTCCATCGACTTACACAGCAGCCAGATTCAGGGCTTCTTCTCCGGACCAGTCGACCATCTCAC